>JAAUPU010000152.1 GCA_012032975.1 Caldilineaceae bacterium
CGAAATAAAGACAGGTGTGACGCTTTGTCCACGTTCCTCAAGGATTTCGATGGCCGACGCATTGCGGTCCACGTCCAGCGGACAGACATCGGGGCAAAAGGTATAGCCGAAATAGATCAGCGTAGGTTCGGTGATCACGTCCTTGTCCGTGACCGTCTCGCCCTTGCCATTGACAAGCTCAAATGGCCCGCCCAGATCCCCGGCAACCGCCCCGGACCGGCATTGCGCATAGCGATCCGCTTTCGCCCGATTTCGAGGTAAACCAGACCGTCCCCAGCAGGAATACGCCGGTGACGGCAACAGCACCAATGGCAATGGCCTTGACGGCCTGATTTACGGCGCTTGCACCGATCGCTTGCACTTCAGCGTAACCTTGTTCGCGCATTACACCAGCGATGGCGCCTGCAACAGCGGTGGATCGAGATTGGGCAGATACTTTGATGAGCTCAGCCATGGGAACTTGCCTCCTGAAAACTATTCAGCCCTTAGCAGTTGCATGCCAATGTTTTTCTGCGCTACTTGCGTAGTCACCTTAACACGGACGACTAAGGTCTACTAGGTCGGTTGCGGTCTGCCGCAAATCCAGCTTTCAGCTTCGCTTATCTGCGTTCCGATAGAGTTCGCTTGGCTGAAATCCGGTGTCTCCTAGTTTCCATGATGTTTCTTAAAGTCAAGTTAATCCTAGCTCAGTATTACCTCACATCTGCACATTTGCCAAACTGATATGGAGAATTTCCCTCTGCCTGCATGTTATTTTGCGTATTCGACCGACCGAGTTTCGCGAATGACGGTCACGCGGATCTGGCCCGGATATTGGAGATTGTCTTCGATCTTCTGTGCAATCTCCTTGCTGAGCGTAATCGCGGCAAAGTCATCCACGCTTTCTGGGCGGACCAGGACGCGAATCTCGCGGCCCGCCTGAATGGCATAGGTCTGGCTGACCCCTTCGAAGCTGTTGCCGATCTCTTCCAGTTCGGTGACTCGTTTGATGTAGGCTTCCAGGCTCTCGCGGCGGGCGCCCGGTCGCGCCCCGCTGATGGCATCCGCCGCGGCGACGATGACGGCCTCGACGGACTGAGGCTCCACTTCGCCATGATGGCTGGCAATGCAGTTGACCACGGTCTCGTTGACACCATAGCGTTTGGCGATCTCGGCGCCGACAATGGCGTGCGGGCCATCGATCTCGTGGCTGACCGCTTTGCCCAGATCGTGGAGCAGGCCACCCAAACGCGCGACTTTGACATTGGCGTGCAACTCGTTGGCGATGATGGCAGCCAGATGCGCAGTCTCAATCGCATGGTGAAGCTGATTCTGTCCATAGCTGGTGCGGAACTTGAGACGACCGAGCAATTTGACGATCTCGCGATGAAGCCCCTGTGAACCTGTCTCGATGGTTGCTTGCTCCCCCGCTTCCATGATGACCCGGTCGATCTCCTGCTGGGCGCGTTCGACTTCCTTTTCGATCCGGGTCGGATGGATTCGACCGTCGGCCACCAGCTTGCTGAGCGCCATGCGCGCGACTTCGCGGCGCACTGGGTCAAAGCTGCTGATGATGATCGCCTCCGGTGTATCGTCCACCACGAGATCGACGCCAATGGCCTGCTCGATGGCGCGGATGTTGCGTCCTTGGCGACCGATGATACGCCCCTTCATTTCGTCGGAGGGAAGGCTGACGCTGCTGACCGCGTATTCCGACACATGGTCGCTGGCGATGCGCTCCACGGCCAATGTGATGATCTCTCGGGCGCGGCGGTCGGCTTCATCTTGTACCTCAGCTTCCACCTGGCGCACGGTGCGCGCCATCTCTTGGCGGGCGTTCTTTTCTACACGCGCCAGGAGCAGTTCCATGGCTTGCTCCTGGTTCATTTCGGCAACGCGCTGTAGCTCTTGGCTCCACTCCTCTTCCATCTGGTCCAGACTGGCTTCCTTCTGGTCAAGTTTGCTCTGACGCTGGTTGAGCTTCCGGTCGCGGCTTTCGATCTGCTCTAGGCGCTGTTCGGCGCTGTCGAGCCGTTTCTGGAGCCGTTCTTCGATGCGTTCGAGTTCTTTGCGGCGCCTGGTTAGCTCCGCTTCCATCTCGTTGCGCATCTGTACTTGCTCTTCTTTGATCGCCAGTTGCTGCTGCTTGGCCTGGGTTTCGGCGTCTGCGATGATGTGAGCGGCTTGCTCTTCAGCGTTGCGTTTCAGCGAGTCTTGTCGTTGCTGTTCTGCCTGCATGCCTGCGCCGCGTCCGCGGCCAAATGCAATATAGGCGGCAATGCCAGCGCTGATCGCCGAAAAGAGCACAATCAACACGATGGCCAGTAACATAGTGTCCATGGTCAATACCTTTGCCTCGATGGCCTGGGAAAAATCAGGTCAGGTTCTAGGAAAACAAAAAGCGCTGTAGCAACGCTACAGCGCAGGAAAAAGCCCGGCTGTCCTGACAAAGTCACGCGCCCACACGAAGATGCTTTCTATACTCGTGCTGGCAATGCAGATGACTTGCCAAATTTCAGACTGGAACTACCCGCCCATTTTGACCACCCGGAAATACTCAAAGCGTGGTCGTTTCAAACTCGCTCTCGTATTGCCTAGGCAACGACTGCATCCGCTGAACGTACCGCCGCTGAAGAGCCACGTTGAGGCAATCCAACACGATCCCGCAGAATCCCATCGATTTCGAAAGCGAGTTTCTGGTTCTCTGCCAGATGAGATTTGGCCACTTCGCGTCCTTGCCCGATCAGTTCATCCTGATAGCGATAAAAGGAGCCGCGCTTTTCAAGAATATCGTGCTCGACGCCGAGGTCGACCAAATCGCCTTCCGTGCTGATGCCTTCGTTGTACATGATGTCAAACTCGGCAACCTTGAAAGGGGGAGCAACCTTGTTTTTCTTGACCGTCACCCGGGTGCGGTTGCCGATCACATCGCTGCCTTGCTTGATGGCCTGGATACGACGTACATCTAGGCGGACGCTGGCGTAGAACTTGAGCGCCATGCCGCCACTAGTGGTTTCGGGGCTTCCAAACATCACGCCGATCTTTTGGCGTAGCTGGTTGGTGAAGATGAGGCAAGTGTTGCTCGACTTGACCGCGCCGGTCAGCTTGCGCAGCGCCTGGCTCATCAGTCGAGCCTGGAGACCCACATGGCTGTCGCCCATTTCGCCTTCGATCTCGGCTCTGGGCACCAGAGCGGCCACACTGTCGACCACGACCACATCCATCGCGCCGGAGCGTACCAGGGCTTCCGCGATCTCCAGCGCCTGCTCGCCCGTGTCCGGCTGGCTGATGTAGAGGCTGTCTACATCCACACCGATTTTAGCAGCATACACTGGGTCCATGGCATGTTCGACGTCCACAAAACCGCAGATGCCGCCATCGCGTTGTGCCTCGGCAATCACATGCAGACAGAGTGTCGTCTTGCCGGAGCTTTCAGGCCCGTAGATCTCGACAATGCGTCCCTTGGGCAATCCGCCGACACCGAGAGCGATGTCCAGGCTCAAACTGCCGGTGGGGATTGCCTCTACATTCAGCCGGTTTGCTTCACCCAGCTTCATGATGACGCCGTCGCCGTATCGCTTATTCAGGCTCGCCAGAGTCGTTTCAAGCGCTTTCTGGCGACCATCCTTGCTCATCAGTAGCTCCATCGCAGCCGAGTTTGTCAGCCACATTTCGGTCAAGAAAGTATTTTCGAGGGTTGTCTGGGCAGTTCCAATGAAATTTGTAGCGTTCGCGTGGTAGTTTACTTTAGATATTGGGATATTGCAAGAGTAATCGCGGCTTCCCGCCAGCTTCAAAAAGGCGGCTCAGTTTCAAATTTCTGCCGCTTTGTGGGCGGTGTCTACACCCTTGTCTAGAGCAGTGATGTGTAGATTTTGTTGCGCAATGCGCCGATCTCGCGCAAGAGTGCAGGGTCGATCTCCAGTTCATTGGTAATCTTTTCGACCCCATAGCGCACGGTGCTGTGGTCTCGACCGCCAAGCTGATCGCCAATTGCCGGCAGCGATAGGCCATTTTCTTCACGGAGTAGATACATGGCGACCTGGCGCGCCATGGCAACTTCCTTGGTGCGCTTGCGTCCGGTCAGATCTTCAGTGCGCAGGCTGAAGTGTTCGGCCACGATCTGTAGGACCACTGTAGGTGTGCATGGCGTTCGTTGGGGCGCCAAATTATCCAGAATGGAGGCGGCCAACGGCAACGTGAGCCGGCTATTGACCAGCCGCGCTTGCATGAGGAGTCGATTTAGAGCGCCTTCGAGTTCGCGGATGTTGCTATCGACTCGTTCGGCCACCAACATGAGCACATCCATCTGGATGTTCATGCCCATCTTGGCCGCCTTGGATTGCAGGATCGCCACTCGGGTCTCGAAATCGGGCTGTGAGATGTCCGTCTGCAGGCCGCCCTCGAAGCGGCTGCGCAGCCGCTCTTCCAGAGTCGCCAGCGCCTTGGGTGGGCGATCACTGCTCAACACAACCTGACGACCGGCTGCATGGAGGTGGTTAAAGGTGTGGAAGAACTCCTCTTGGGTGCTCTCTTTGCCCCCGATAAATTGTATGTCGTCGATCAGCAGCATATCGACCTGGCGATATTTGTTGCGAAACGCCTCCGTGTTCTGGGTGCGGATGGCGCTGATCAGCTCATTGGTGAACTGTTCCGAGGAACAGAAGATCATTTCCGACCCACGCTGGCGCGCCGGTTGCCGATGGCGTTGAGCAAGTGGGTCTTGCCCAACCCGACCCCCCCGTAGATAAACAGAGGGTTGAACCCGCTGCCGGGATTGTCAGCGACGGCCTCTGCGGCTGCATGGGCCAGACGGTTATGGTTGCCCACGACAAAGGATTCGAATGTGTGGGATGGATTCAGCTGCACCGCTCCGTTGCCCTGATTGCGCACGACGTGGGGCTTCTTGGCTTCCGTAACTGGCTCAACATCCTCAACAGGGTGATAGAGGGGATCAGCGCTTGTAGTTGGTGATTCAGAGGCTATCTGCGGCTGGACGCGGAAATTGACCTGGACAGATCGCCGCATGATGCTGCGCAGGGTGCGCTTGATGCTGTTGCGCAGCCGGTTTTCCAGCCAATCGCGCGCATAGGCGTGAGGAAGCCCAATGATAAATTCGCCATCTTCATAGGCGATGACCTTGGTGTCGCGCATCCAGGTGTCGAACGAACTCGAAGGCATCTCCAAGGCCAGTTCGTCAAGCACCATCCGCCATGCTTGTTCAGGGTCGAAGGCATGTGCCCCCTCCGGGGATGGGCCTGTCAGCTCGGCTTTGGCGACCGGTTTGCGTTTGGCTGCGGACTTGTCAGGGTTATGTTGACACTCGCCTGGCTCGCCGTCTCCGTTGACGGCAAGCTCGTCGTAGAAGTCGTCAAAGAGACTTGGCGTATAAGATGCGGGGCTGCCTGCCTCGCTCGCCTCATTGACTGATCCACCGCCTGTTTCTTGAAAAGATAAAGAATCTAGTTCATCGTATTCAGATTCTGACCGCTCGTAGTCCAAGTGAATATTCCTCCTCTGGCCGAGCTGGGATGGGGTATAAAAAACGCCACATGAAGTGACGTCGAATCCCATGCGGAAACAGGCGCGCTGTAAATCGGCCGCATTTGATAAACAGATGAATTTTTTGGTTTTAGACCAACTTGTTTTGGCCACAAACGGCACGAGAGCCAAGGGTTGCGGTCAAGAGCTTGCGTGGTGATGCGATCTCTTGCATTGAGCTACCGAGATCCAGAGCGGTTTTGCCTGGCGGCAAACGCCATCAAGTGGGAGGCGTTAAAGTCTCGACAACCCAAAAAACTCTGAAAAATCTCTGCGCTTGTTCGTCTCAAGTGTAGCAAAAAGCGCTTGGATTGACAACGTGACGGGGGCGTAAATTTGGTCAATGATTGGCAATTATTGTCAACATATGGGGATCGAACCTATGTGCTACGCGACATCTAGAGGGCGGCGCTCCTATCAGTACGAGATAGCTATGGATATGAATTTGGGCGACGCGGCAACTTTAAGGTTGGGAAACACATTGCTAACTCGCCCATAATAATCCGATAAAATTGTCCACAGACGACAACTGAGTTATCCCCATCTCTCCCCGTTTTCCCCAACCTTATCCCCATTTCTTGGCAGAAACGGAGCAACGAACCCATCCTTTGACCATGCCTTCATGTGCCCGCGCCGGACGGCGCGCAGACGTTAGCGGTATGTAATTGTGTAGTCCAGTGGCACGATACTGATCCAGGTACGACCGGTCTTTAGCGGCACCTCCTGGCCGTCGGCCGCGTAGAGACGGGGCATGTCGCCGCGGCTATCGCTGCGCCAGATGAGATCAAAGGCCTGGCCATCTCGAAATAGCAAGGCGCGACCGCTGCCAAACAGATTGAGGCGGATGCTGGTGCTGCCCAAACTGTCCTCGACAATGTTGGTTGCCTCGTGGGGAACAAATTGCACGAGCACATTGTCAAACGCCAACTGGGCTGCGCTGTTGCCATCGACATGTGCGCCACCGCCCATGGTGCGCAAATATCGCCCACTGCCGGGGTCATAGCGATATCCAGATTGACTGCCGGTTGCCGCTGGGTATGGGATGGCGATCGATGTTGCCGGGGCGCCGCCGCCAGGGGTCGCGCCAAAGGTGAAGCCGCGCAGATTGGCAGGCTTTTCTACACCCCAGTCGGCCAACCAACGGCGCAATTTGTCAACGCCGGTGCGCAGCCGTGTGCGATAGTCTGAGCCGATGCTCACCGAATAGCGAGCGTTGGATGGATCGTCAAGGTGCGATGTCCATGTAGGGGAAGGGCGCTTCGTGCTTGAGCGAATAGCGCACGGCGTCGCTGGCGCCGGAGCAAGTCAACCCCGCATCATAGAGCGCGCCCATGTAATAGTTGATCAGCCTGGCGCTGCGCACCGGTCCGACTCGTGTCCCGA
>JAAUPU010000153.1 GCA_012032975.1 Caldilineaceae bacterium
CGTCGTTGCGGGCTTTCGGTCTTATTGACGGCTAAAAAGATCGGCTTGTGGGTCTTGCGCAACATCGCGGCCACATCCTCGTCCGCCGCAGAGACGCCATCTTTGCCATCGACGATAAAGATGATGGCGTCCGCCTCGTCCATCGCCAGCGCCACTTGATTCCGAATGTGGTGGGTTGAACAGAGCCGAATCCTCTGCCAGAGGCGCGGTAGTGGGTTTGATGGAGCTGCGCATCGACTTTGTCTGACGACGCCTCCAATCCACCCGTATCGATCACGATGAAGCCGACCCCATTCCAGTTGCTCTCGCCATAGATTCGATCGCGCGTGGTGCCGGGCAGGTCTTCTGTAATTGCGGTGCGTTTGCCGGTCAACCGGTTGAAAAGTGTTGATTTGCCGACGTTGGGCCGCCCGACCAGGGCAACGACTGGTTTCTTATTCATGGCTGATTGCCTCTTTACACGCGCGTTGGTAAAGCCAATTCATGGCTGTTGGTTCGATTCTGGCGGGGGAGTCCCCGCCTCTTCTGTCGGCGATGGCGGCATTGGGTCACCCGCCCCATCGCTCTCTGGCGTGGCAAGAGCCTCTGGTTCTGGCTCCAACACAACGACCTCGATCGTTTCCGGCAGCACACCTTCGGAGCGGATACCGTCAGGCACGACGACCCGCGGCGTGACGATGTGGTTTCCCGGCAGCAGACCATTCAGGTCCAAAATCACAAAGATGTCATCTGGACCCAACGACTCCAGCAGGGTCAGCGGCCCACTCAAGATCACATCGACTGTTTCCAAATCCACAGAGGCATTCAGACCGTTGTTCAACCCCTGGATCACCGGCTTCTGCTTGACGGTCGTCCCACCTTCGATCGCGGCGATACTGGCGGTGACCAACACCGTATCCCCTTCAAGCACGGTGACTTCCTCTGGCAGAACAAGCTCCACGCGGCGCTGCAACTCGGTCGTGGCATCGGTCAGCGTGATGGGCGTCGTCTCGACAAAACCGGGAAGTTGAGCCAACAAGTCGGCATTGCCCAACAGAACGACCGTAGATGGATTTACACGGACTGTGCTCAGACGATAGCCCGACGCGGGTTGACCTTCCAGATTGACGCGCACCGCGACTTCTTTGCGCCCCGGCCATTGTTCCACCGGCACCACGACGCGCACCTGGCCCGGATTGGTCGTGACCCGCGCCACCAACTGCCCCTGGCTGTTCTGTGGCGCCATTGCCAGGGTGCGCTCGATCTGGCTTTTTGCGTTGCGCAAATAGACTTCCGACCGCACGCTGACCACCTGATCCACCTGGGTGGACGGCCCCCTGACGGTCACAGAAATTGGCTCCACGATGGGGGTCTGCCAATCATAGCCAAATGCAGTATTGTCCATGATCTCTGCCCGCACGGGCACCAACTTGTCCACGGTGCGGTCCAATTGGACGCGCAACTGTGGTCTCTGCACATCCTGGATATCGACTGTGGGGTCCACCACATCCACCCGCACGTCTACGTCATGGATGCCCTCTGCCAGACCAGAAAGATCGATGTAGGCGTTAAAATCGTCCACTTTCAAATTGTCCCACGAATTCCTGGGCGCTTTCACGACCACCCGCACGGTCTCGTCGCTCAAGTCCTGCAAGGGCGCCAGCGATTCATCCAGGCCGCGCACTGCGATGGGGATCGGTTCTGGAAAACTCGTGGAGACCAGCGGATTTTCCTGATTGATTGCGACCAGCCAGACGACAAGTCCGAGCAGCAAGGCCAGTGCAATCGTACTGAGCAGCTCCAGTGCGTTATTCCAACGTGGTTTCCGATTGCGGTTCGATGTCGATAGGGTATCCAACAGATTTTCTCAGTCGGCAAGGTAGGACGGGTGCAAGCGAGCCTCGCATCAAAAAGTAAGCTTACGGTTTGTAAAAATCAGTCAGCAGGGTGCGCAGCCGACTACTATCCAGACGTAGAATGCGTCCATTGCGCGCCACAGAAATCGACCCGACCTCCTCAGAGACGACGACTGTCAACGCATCGGATTGCTCCGTCACGCCAATAGCGGCCCGATGGCGTGTACCCATTTGCGAATCCGCCAACTCGCGCTGCGTCAGCGGAAGCACACAGCCTGCTGCGGCAACCCGAAGAGCGCTGACGATGACAGCCCCATCGTGGAGAGCCGACCCCGGATAGAAAAGGGTAGAAAGCAACTCCGCCGACACTTCCGCATCAATGGGAACGCCCTGATCGATGATTTCGGCCAGCCCGGTCGCGCCCTCAAAGACGATCAGCGCGCCGTGATGATGTTCGGCCAACGATTCAACCGACTTGACCACTTCATTGACCACACGCTGGGTGACGGCGCTATCCGCACGCCGCATCATCAACGGCGCTGTGCGCCCAACCCGTTCCAGCACTCGCCGCAATTCCGGCTGAAAGATCACCGGAATTGCGATGAGTACTGCGGCTGCACTCGTGCGCAACAGCCAGCTAAACGCGGGCAATTTGACGAACTGGCTTATGACACCGATCACAACTGTGATGACCAAAATACCGCGAACGAGCTGGATCGCCTGTGTACCCCGAACGAGCCGCAGCAGGACAAAGAAGATCAGCGATACCAGAACAATGTCCAGGATATTGCGGACATCTTGCAGGCGATTCAGCGAAGCCAGAACGTCAGTCATGTTATGTCAGCGCAAGGCCACCCAAAAGGTGGGCCAGCAACGCCTTTTGCGCGTGAAGCCGATTGTGCGCCTGTGGGAAGAGCAAGCTCTGTTTGCCGTCGGCCACATCGTCGGAGATCTCTTCTCCGCGATGGGCGGGCAAACAGTGGAGCACCTTCACATTTGGGTTGCGTGTGTGTGCGACCAATTGAGCGTTCACCTGATAGGGCGGGAAAACGGCAAGGCGCTCTTCTCGCTCCTCCTCTTGACCCATACTGGTCCACACATCAGTGTAGAGGAGATCGGCGCCCACCACGCCATCCAGGTCATCGGTGACGGTCACGTCGGCGTCGCTCCGCTCGATGATATCGACCGCCGGCTGGTAGCCGTGTGGCGACACGATTCGGATCGACATGCCGACAAGACCAGCGGCCGCGATCAAGCTGGTCGCCACATTGTTGCTGCCGTCGCCCACGTAGGCCATGGTGACACCGGTCAGTTGACCGGTATGCTCCCAGACCGTGAACAGATCGGTCAACGCCTGACAAGGATGGCTGTAATCGCTCAAGCCGTTGATGATGGGCACGGTGCCCCACTCAGCCAGTTGCAGGATATGCTCGTGGTCGAAGACCCGGGCCATGATGCCATCGGCATAGCCACTTAGCACCCGGGCGACATCGGCCACACTCTCCCGCGTGCCCAGGCCAACCTCCTGGGGGCTAAGGTAGAAGGCATAGCCACCCAGGTGTTGCATGCCCATCTCGAAGCTGACGCGGGTGCGCAGGCTTGGCTTCTGGAAGAGCAGGGCAAGTGACTTCCCTGCCAGGATGGGTGCGTTCTGTCCCATTCGGCCGCGCTCTTGTTTTAGCTCCTGCGCCAGACGCAGAAGACCCCAGAACTGATCGGGTGAGAGGGATTCGATATCTAGGAAGTGGTCCAACGCTGGAATCGAGCTGACCACTGAAGCTTGATCGGACATTCGGTTCGCTCCTTAACAGGATGATCGATGGTTGAACAGTTTCTGCAGGAACGACCTGGGAGAAGAGCCACGGGCCTGGTACTGGCGCATTCCAATACCTTCACGTCGCCCATACTACTCTGGTGCGTGCGTCCAAATATGGCGAGCTATCCCGCGGTTGGCAATTCTTCACCCACCACCGGATTGGACAGAGCACCCAGGCCGTCGACCTCCACCGTCATCACATCCCCGGGTTGGACCGGGGCGACGCCTGCCGGCGTGCCGGTCAGGACAAGGTCGCCCGGTTCCAGGGTCATCACCCGCGTGATGTAGACCAAAATGGCGGCGATGGAGAAGATCATCAGGTTGGTATTGCTGCTCTGCCTCAACTCGTCGTTGACCAAGCAACGTACGGTTCGGTTGCTGGGATCGAAGTCTGTGTCAATCCACGGACCCAAGGCGCAGAATGTGTCAAACCCTTTGCCGCGCGTCCACTGGCTGTCGCCTTTTTGAATGTCGCGCGCGGTAACGTCATTGGCAAGCGTGTAGCCAAAGATCGCACTGCCGGCATTGGCCTCGGTCAAATGTCGGCACCGTTTCCCGATCACAACGGCGATCTCGGCCTCGTGGTCAACGCGCTGGCTGATGGTTGGATGCACGACGTCGCCGCCGGGTCCGATCAGCGAGCTGGGTGGCTTAAAGAAGAGCAGCGGCTCATCCGGTGTCTCGTTTCCCAGCTCTGCCGCGTGCTCGGCATAGTTGCGTCCCACACAGATGATCTTGCTCGGCTCTGCGGGGGCGAGCAATTGGACCTGATCCAGTCGAACGCCCGGACCGGCGAGCGAAGCGGCCAGCCCTTCGTCCTTACTCATCGAGAACGAAGGAGGCTGTTCGAGGGCGTAGACGACATCATCAATCAGCACGCCCCAGCGCGGCTGGAGCCACGAAGCAGGCACTTTGGGCAAAAGTGGGACGAAACGCACGAATCGCATCACAGGTTCCTATCTGTTACGAAAAACGAGTGTCATTGACGATCAGATGAAAAGAACACCCCAAAAAACTGACTGCCTGGCGCATCATCGTCATGCGATCCAGGAATATCTCGAAGTACTCGATCACGTGCGCGTAGTTGGTGTCGATCTCCAACTCCAGCGCGATGATCCTCTCATCGGCGCGCACACGGACAAAACTACGCGTCGCGGCGTAGTTCACCCGATCATGGATGTCGAAATCTTCCATGCTGGGGTTTTGCACCCGGCTGCGGTGAACATCCGCCTTGTCCGCAATGATCAATGCCGCGGAAATGGGCGTACCTGCGGTGCCCCGCTCTTCCTCATGGTTGCCGATGGCGTTCATGACCAGCGCACATTCAGTCGCCGACATGCCCAAGCGTGAAAGAATCTGATAGGCAAGCAGCGCTCCGCTTTGGGCGTGGTTTTCGCGGTGAATAAAGTTGCCGATATCGTGCAGATAGCCGGCAATGTTGGCCAGTTCGACAAGGCGCGGTTCGTGGCCAAGGTGTTCCAACACGTTCGCACCGATGCTGCCCACAAGCCCAGCATGGCGCTGGCCATGTTCAGTGTAGCCCAGGCTACGCAACGATTCATTGCTGCTCTGCAAAAAGGCGACAACCTGGGGATCTTTGCGCACCTGGGCAATGCCCACCAGCAGTTCAGCACGCTTTGACTCGCCATCCAGCCCAACGTGGTTGGCGACAGTAACCGGCAGATTTGGTGGTCCATCAAGCAACGGAGCTGACACAGCGTTTGCCTCGAACTTCCATTTACAAAATCTGGCCAAGCGCCGCGCCGCTGATGAGCATGGCTAGCAACCACCAGAAATTCATACGCTGGAGCGGACGGCCAAGATACACGCTGATCCAGGTGGGAATCCAGAGTATGCTGATCAGCGCAAGCCACAGCGGAGCCTGCGCCACAATCAAAAGCAGACCAATGCCGATGTCTGCAACGGCCAGCAAGCCGATGCCCAGCCAATCGCGGCCAAAACGCATGGTCCGGCCTTCGCCCCAGTTGTGTATCGTCCACAAAGAGAGCAAGACGAGCTGCGCAGACCAGTCTGGGTGTCCCGGTGCGATGCCCCAATGGATCAAGCCCAAACTCCAGGGCAACGCGATGGTCACCATGCTATGGAGCAACGCGGGCGGTGTCTGCAATGCACGCAGGCTGATCCAACCCAACAGGCTGGCCACCACAACAGCGCCGGTCATCCAGAAGGCGCTGGCACCCAGCGTGAGCGAAACGCCCACAGTTACGGCGACGGTTGGCAGCGCCACCCGAAAAAGCAATGGCAACGAGCTGGCCGCATCGGCGCCCAAAAGCTGTGCAGCCGGTGAGTTCGGCTTCATATAGGGAAGCCAAACCTCGTGGCGCGCCACCCGATCTCCGAGCGGCAACAGCTCCGAACGACCTGCCGCCAGCCGCCACACGCTGCCCCAGAAAAGGTCGACCAAAAGGAGCAACAGAGCCAGCGTCTGCCAGCTCCAGTCCAGTGGACGATTTAAGAAACCGGCGGCCAACATCGATGCGATGGCGGCCCAGCCGGCCGTGGGCCGCCACGGAAAGAGTCCGAGCCAGATCTGGGCGTTCAGCGTCGCGCTGCTGCCCAGAGCCACATCGTCTCGGCTCACAGGTACGAGAAGGGGCCGCGCAATCGCGCCAAGGGCGGCTGAAAGCCTCGACTTGGTTGCCATCATCATCGAGGGTCGCAGCGACGGCTTCGCAGCCGCTGCCCGATCGGATCTGCCACAAACGCACCTTTCCAGTAGCGAAAAAAACCCACGCAAGAAACTATCTTCCTTGCATGGGTCGCCCCCTGTGATTTCAGTATACCAAAGTGTCCAGATGGAGAGAAACTATTTGGGATGGCCCACCGGGGATGGCCCATTGAGGTGGCCCACTTCAGCGCAAGACAATCCGCCGCGGCGAGATCAAAACGTCGAGATCCTACGCCACAACCTCCAGGCGACCTGGCTGAAGTTCGATTTCAACGCTATCGGCATTCCGGGTGACCACTTCTCCATCAAGCTGAACAGGCATCTGCTCTTGGGAGCGAAGGGTCAATTGGCGAGTGCGCAGCATCACGACCGCAGGATCGTTGGTGTGTGCGCCCTTCAGCGCTTTGGGCAGCAGACCGAGAATTCGCCACCGCGAGACATTGTCGAGTATGCCAATGTCCAGCAGTCCGTCGTCCAGCAGCGCGTCGGGCGTGAGGTAGAAACCACCCCCCGTGCGCGGGCTGTTGCCAACCGTCACCA
>JAAUPU010000154.1 GCA_012032975.1 Caldilineaceae bacterium
GGAAGCGTACTATGTCCAAGTCGCTCCGCACAATCCTCAAGGTCCGCTTTCCACCGCAGCGGCTGCCCATCTTGGCATGGCGATTCCCAACTTTTTGCTTCTCGAATATGTGCGTCAGGATCTCTACCGGGACGAAGTTATGGCGCCGGCATGGGTTGTGAAGGATGGTCACCTGACCGTGCCAGACCTGCCAGGGCTGGGCGTCGATCCTGACGAAGAGGCGCTGCTGGCGCGGCCAGCTCGCATCCATTCTCGGCGTTCGGGTCCGCTTCATGCCGACGGCAGCATCAGCGATGTGTGATTTCTGCGCGTGTCGCGCATCGTTGCTACTGAGAACGCTTCTTCCATTGATATTCGCGGACACCATAATCCGTGACGAAAAAGCCAAGTTTCTCGTAGACGCTCTTCCCGAGCGACGATGACCAAATCCAGGCCGAGTCATACCCTCTTTGGACGGCCTCTTGCAGCGTAGCATGGGAAACAGCGCCGCCAAACCCTTGCCTTCGTAGCTCGACTGGCGTCGAGACGTTGTAGAGGCTGGCGCTCTCTTCGGTCATGAGAAGTGTTGCCGATGTAACCGCCTGGTCTTCTAGATAGCCGATAAAGTGTACGGCCTGTGCGTCTGGTTCAAAACCGTGGCGACTATAGGCCGCATGGAATGCACTGTAATCAGAGCCTCCAAAACCGCGCGCACTGATCTCCACCCACTCGTTCAACATGGTTTGATTGCTGACCCGTTCGACGTGAAAACCGGCAGGGGCCGACACGGTGCTCGGTAGGGCATTCAAATCAGCGCACATCCACGTACCGCCCGGGCCGCCGATATTGCCGTAAAGGTTCCATTCGCCGTCCAGATCGGCTGAATCCCCCAGCGCCGCCAAACGGTCGCCCAGATCACTTGGCTGACATTCCGGAAAGACAAACCAATCCACCTGGTCAGTAAGCTCGCCGATCTGGCGCAACGTCGCGCGGATTCCCAAGTCGGCCTGGCCATCTGGCAGCTGGGATCTCAATACCAGGTTGCCGGGCAGCCCCCTGCTGGCAATCCAGGTGAGATCCTTTTCAAAAAAGGTAATGCCGGGTAGACCGGCAAAAAGGCGAAAATAGGTGATGAAATTCTGCTGCACCTGTCGCGCACTCACGCGGCAGATAGAGCTTTGTGGAGATTTTGGCATGTGGAGATCCTTTGCTGAACGTGTCATTGGCAAAATGGTTGGCGGAGTGGAAGGCGCCTGCCAACATTTCGCGTGACAATATCAAGCTGAAAGGATTGGGCAGAGGTGCTTCCACAGAGCCGCATCTCTGGATACGGCCGGATTGCAAACGCATGGTGATGCGATATTCATTGGGTTACACCTCCTTTCTGCATTCTGGGGTTTGCCGCTTCCGAGCCAACAGAGTAACACGGTTGCCAGGCGGCGGCAATGCTCGATGTTTTCTACACCGTGTACGTTGTCATTGCCTTGATTGTTGGCGATAGAAGGATTGGGCAACCTTGTCTACAACAGCGTGGGATCGATCAACAGATCTCTGCCAGTTTACAATGATCGGGAAAAAGAGTTGGAGGCTGAAGTTTTGACACGCATGGCGTCGATTGTTTGAAAGGTTTCATCGATGAACGTAGTTGCGAAATATGTCGCGCTTGTTGTCGTCGGTATTCTGATGATCGCCCTCTTGGTCGTTGGCTTTGGATCCTGGTGGTTTGGGCAAAGGGTAACCCGCGAGGTGAAGGCGTTCTATGGAGACGCCAATTTTGCTGAGGATGTGCTCGTTACCGAGGCAATGTTACAAGGGGCGCCCGCGCCGATCCAGCGTTATCTGCGCCACGCGGGTGTGGTGGGCAAGCCGATGGTGCATTCCGTGCGGCTGGAGCAGGAAGGCCGTTTTCGGACCGGCATGGGCCAACCCTGGATGCCGATTCGCGCCGAAGAGTTCTATTCCGTGGACCCCCCCGGCTTTATCTGGGATGCGAAATTCTATATGGCCGGTCTGCCGATCCTGCGGGTGCGCGATTCGTATCGAGATGGAAAGGGTGAGATTCTGGGCAAGATCGGCGGGCTGGTGACCATGCTCCAAGACGAGGGGGAAGGCCTCGACCAGGGCGCGATGCTGCGTTATCTCCAGGAGATGATCTGGTTTCCGTCGGCATTCTTGGGCGACAATATCTCGTTCACGCCCATCGACGACGGCTCGGCCCAGGTCACTTTTACCGACCACGGCAAGAGCGTCACCGGCACGCTCTTTATCGACCCAGAGGGCAACGTGACCAACTTTGTGGCGGAACGTTTCCGCAGCGACAAGAACGCCCTGGGCACGTGGACGACGCCCATGAGCGAGGTTGGGGAGTTCGAGGGATTGCAGTTGCCGATTGCCGGCAAAGGGGTCTGGTTGCAGCCGGAAGGCGACTACGAGTACGTTGATCTGACCGTTACCCAGCTCGAGTATGACGCCACTCGATGACCCATAGCGTCATGTCGTGAGCAAGACCATATCGTTGCGATGCACCGCATTTGGCCCGTAGGCAAAACCGAGCTTCTCAGCGATTTCATCTGAATGACACCCCGCAATGACGGTTAGGTCGTTGCTGGCGTAGGCGCTGATCCCGCGTGCTAGCTCTTCCCTTTCGGCGCCGAGGATCGAGACGGTATCCCCGCGTTGAAAGTGGCCTTGCACCGCGACGATGCCGGCAGGCAAGAGGCTCCGTCCATTTTGGCACAAGGCTCGCACCGCACCTGCATCGATCCGCAGCACGCCCGCGGGTTTGGCTCCGGCCAAGATCCACCGTTTGCGGCTCTCTACCGGTGTCTCCAAGGCGACGAAGCGCGTGCCTACCGCTTCGCCGGCGACCGCGCGCAGGATTACATCCCGCTCGCTGCCGGCGGCCAGCACAACATCCGCGCCGGCATAGCGTGCGGTGTTGGCCGCCTCTAGCTTGGTGACCATGCCGCCCACGCCCAACCCGGTGCTGGTGCCGCCGGCCAGTGCCCGCAACGTCTCGTCGATCCGGCGCACTTCCGGGATCAGTTGTGCGTCGGGATGGAAACGGGGGTCGGCGGTGAAGAGTCCTGGCTGGTCGGTGAGGATGATCAGCAGGTCGGCGTTGACCAGGGTGGTGACCAGCGCGGAGAGGTTGTCGTTGTCGCCGACCTTGATCTCTTCAGTAGCGACAGCGTCGTTCTCGTTGACGATGGGCACAATCCGCTGGTCGAGCAACGCGGAGAAGGTGTCGCGCGCGTTCAAATAGCGTTGGCGATTTTCCACGTCTGCGCGTGTGATCAGGATCTGACCGACGAAAATATCGCTGCGGTCGAACAGACGCTCCCAGGTCAACATCAGCCGAGTCTGGCCGACCGCGGCAAAGAGCTGCTTGCTGGCGACGGTGTTGGGCAATTGAGGGTATCCAAGGTGGGCGCGTCCCGCAGTAACCGCACCAGAGGTGCAGATGACCAGTTCCGTACCTTGATGGTAGATCTGGGCGCACTGGCGGACCAGTTCGGCCATGCGCACGGGGTCTAGCTGCCGTTCGCCGCCGGTCAGCACGCTGGTACCCAGTTTGATGACGATGCGTCTGTACTTGGACATGGCGCCGTCTAATCCTCGTTTTCCTGATTCTCCACTTGACTTTGTTGTTTCAAACGCGCCATGGCATAGGCGTCCACAAGCACGCCATCGCGGAATGCATAGTGGCGCAACGTGCCTTCCGTCTCGAAGCCGGATTTTCGATAGAGATGGATGGCTGCCTCGTTGTCGGTGTAGACAGTCAGTTCGAGGCGCAGCAAGTTGAGCCAGTTGTCGGCCAGGTCGATGGCTGCGGCCAGCAACGCCGTGCCGACGCCTCTGCCTTGCCATTGCTCGTGGACCGCCATGCCGATATCGCCGACATGACGACGGCGAGGCGAAAGGGGGAAGGTGTTCAGCCCAAGTTGCCGACGATCTGTTCACCATGACAGGCGACCAGGCTATGGAATCCCTCTCCTGGATTCTCCAGCCGTTTTCGCCACATCTCGATGCGTGGAAACGGCAATTGTAATGTTCCCAGGATGACGCTGCGTCCGCTGTATATCTGCTGCAATGCGAGATAATCTGTGGGTTCGGTGCTGCGGATGAGGAGTTCCACGATGCGATGCTCCTGAAGGCCGCCTGGGACGGCAAAATGTGTCGCGCTATGATCGACCACGCCTGGTCAATCATACCAGAATCAGCGCCAAAGTTGCATGATCGCCGAGCCTGATGCTGCAACCCATGCAGACTGTGCGCGGTAGCAAAAAGGGTTGGGCGTTCACAGACGCCAACCCTTTTGTTGCTATTCAGAGACGGCGGTCACTTCAACCGCCGATGGTCCAGACTCGGGCCAGTTTAGTCGCTTGCTGGCTGTGCCTCGGCGACCGCTTCAGGAGCTGCTTCAGCGGCTGCGTCGGTTTCGCAGTTTCGCAAACCGAAACCGCAGAGTCCGTTGTTCACAGCACCGCCGATCCAACTGGCGCCGGCGCCAGCGGCATTGCCCACTCGGTCATAGCCGCTCGATGCCTGGTCCAGCGCGCTGCTGGTCATGGCGGACAGGGTTGCGATGACACCGGCGTTTTCGGTTTCGAGCGTTTCGATGTTTGCAGCCAGAGCAGTTTCGTCGCGGGTAAACGGCGTCTCGACGGAGCCGTTGGCGGCCAGATTCATTCCGCCATCCAGACGGGCGCTGCCATCGGCGTGAAGACCCAACATCGGCACCGAACCGTTGGCGCCAACCTCAACATAGGCATCCTCCACGCCAGCGGAAAAGGGAACATAGGCCTGGGCATGCACCTGACTATCCAGCAGTCGGCTGGGATGGATGCTCGACCCGGCGACGCCGGTCAGCAGCAACCCATCGTTTTTCAAGGTCATCTGACCATGAGCCGAGATCGGCTCGATCTCGAAGCCCAGCCAGCGACCGACGATACCGCCATTCACGCCGTAACCGCCGCCCACCTCCAGGTAGGATTGGTCCAGATTATCGGAGAATGCGCCTTCGACGTGCAGTGTGACCCGGTGTCCAAAGGGCAGTTGGTCGGGCAACGAGAGCATTGACCCGGCCGGCTGCAGCAGCTCGCCTACAAAGGCGATCTGGTCGCTGTAGCTGATGCTGATATCGCCGGATAGGAAAACGAAGGGCGACTGTGGGTCGATGATCAGCGTGGCGTTCTGACCTTGGGGGATCGAGATGGCGATCTCCTGCTGTTGACCTGCAATTTCGACCGGCGCGCTCATCTCCAGACCGGCGCCGAAGTTGAAGAAGAGATAGCTGCGTTCGGGATCCAGCGGCGCACCGAGGTGCATCAGGTTTGCGCCGCGGTCCAGACCGACATCGGCCACCGCCGGTGTGATCATCTGTGCATCGCCCAGTAGACCGAAGGTCGGCAAGGGAAGCTGTGCTTTGCCGCGCACACTCTCGAAGCCGCCCTCTTCGCCTGGTTCCAGGATCAGCTCGGCATTGATGAGTTCCATATCACCCACCGGCATCTTCAATACCAAGCGATCGGACAACTCGATGCCAGAGCCTTCGGGCAGAAAGTCCACATTCTCCTGCACGGCCTCGAAGATCATGCTGGCGCCAACGCTGGCAATCGCAGGAACCTGAGCGCCGCCCAGCCCAATCTCCAGCGCACAAGTGCCATCCTGACAGTGGATGCCAACTTCATCCTGTCCGGCTGCCGAGGCGTCCTGGGCAGAGAAACCGACCCAGAGTCCCAACGTCAATATCGCAGGTACAATCACACGTAAAATTCGCATAGTTTTTCTCTACCTCGTTGTGGTGAATTGATCTCAATGCGTCTGAATTCGTCCACCATTTGGCGGCGACACTTTCTAGCACTGTGACGGATTCCAGCCGTCCGTGGGTTCCGGCATTGGATGGAAACTGAGGTCAAATCGTGCATTTCTACGCGTACTCTAACCTGGTCTTAAGCAAGCGCCCGCGATCTACCGGTCGACCAAGCCCACTGGAAAGCTGCCGAACAAAAAAGGTGAGGCTTCGGTACAAAAGCCCCACCTTTGCAACAAACCGTTTTGGCAGCCACTAACTGCGAATCTTGCCCATGATCCAAAGCAGGATGACCGCGCCAAGGATGGCGACGATAAAGCTGGTCAGATCGAAGCCGGTGACCCCCGCACCGCCGAAGAAACTCATGATAAAACCACCGATGAACGCGCCCACAATACCGACGACGATGTTCATGATCAGGCCACCACCGCGTCCAGTGATACGGTGGGCTATCCAGCCAGCGATTGCGCCAAAGACGATCCATGCCAAGATACCCATGTGTTTGCTCCTTTTCTGCGTGTTGCTCGGATGATAGAGTGCGATTGCTTGATGCCAAACAGATATGGGGAGTAGTCGTTCGAAAGTACCGCCGCCAGTGGCTCCTTGTGGTGCTCTGGCGCCGTGGCAAGCTACCGGCTGTCGAATTGGCAAGATATCGCCACAATTGGCCAAGCAGTGTCTGTCAACAAGAGTGAATTGTCTGGGCAGAAAGTGTTACGAAGTGTGAGACAATAGTACGAGCAATTGAAGGCGGTGTCAAATGCGAAAAAAGTTCCCAGGTTCTCGGGTGACAGTCGAGCGAGTTGCAGATCCTACCAAAGAGTCGTCCGCCAGATTTCGCCGGAAATCGAGAGACTGGGCGCATCCGTGATCAGCGTGGACGGGCGACGACGATCTCCCGTGCCTTGATCACCCGGTCGACGCGGTGGGCCAACTGGTCATAGCCTCGCTCTGTCCTGACCGAGAACGCACCACTTGCCTCCACCAAAGCGACCATGGCCGCCCGTTCGAATCGGGTCGCATCCCACGAAAAGACCAGC
>JAAUPU010000155.1 GCA_012032975.1 Caldilineaceae bacterium
CGCTGGCGCTGGCCAGGATTTCTACCGAGCCCCAATGATGCCCGCGCGTGTAGCGGTGTGCTTCGGCGGTCGGCACCAGGATCAACGCGGCCGCGCCATCGCAGACCGGGCTGCTATCCATGATGTTGATGGGGGAAGAGATCACCGAAGCATTCAGGTAGGTTCGCAGGTCAATGGGTTCCTGGAACATGGCATTCGGGTTGCCTGCACCGTTGCGATGGGCGTTGATGCTGAAGCCGGCAAAGGCGTCCATGGGCACGTCAAATTCGTACATATACCGCTGCATAATCAGCGCGTTGAGACCGACGAAGGTCACGCCATGCAAGGCTTCATATTCTGCATCCGCCGCCGTTGCCAAGCCGGCGGTCGTATCTTTGCCGACGGTGTCGGTCATCTTTTCGACACCCGCGACGATAACCACATCATGCATTCCGCTGGCAACGGCCATCGTGCCAACGCGCAGCGCTGCGGCCCCGCTTGCGCACGCGGCCTCGATCTTGGCCGCTTCAATGCCGTGGAGACCGCAATAGTCGGCGATCAGCGTCGCCATGTGCTCCTGGTCGAGCAGGCTGCCGCTCAACATATTTCCGACGAAGATCGCGTCGGCGTCCTCGATGTTTGCGTCCCTCATGGCCGCAGAGACCGCATCAAAGGCGATCTGACGCACAGAGAGATTCCAAAGCTCACCGACTTGCGACTGACCCACTCCTATGATCGACACACCACGCATGATTCTCTCCCTTTTTACAGTTTCTCGCCATCAAGCACCACCGGGCGTCATCGAAGATCATGCCCGATCAACAATGACAACGTGCGCATGGTGGCCAAGAGGTCCAGAGGTCCAGATCTATTTCAAAATATAGTACGTTGCGCGCTTCTCGCCGATGCGCAACAGCAAGTTTTTCTCAACCAGATCGGACAGGTCGCGCCGAATCGTCTCCGCGCTCACATCGGGCGCCAACATTTGAAAATCGCTGTTGGTGATGCGTCCGGTCGTCTGGACGTGAGCCAGCGCCTTCTCCTGCCGTTCGTTGAGGTAATGGTGCGCCCACGGCTGCTGACTGGGCTGCGAACTGACCAGGTCTGCGCTGGCGGATTCCAGAGTCACCTTGAATCCTGCCTGCGTCTCTTCGAAGATCGGCGCGGGCAGACCGGCTTCGAGCATGGCGGCGATCATACGGTCGATGCCGTAGCCAAGCCGCTCGATATAGCCCACATCGCTCAGCACCGAAACGATGGCTTCGTTGCGGCTGTAGCGTTCGTCCTTGAGGTTGTCGAGCGTGACATGGCCTGGCAGCCTGCCAGGACTGTAGACCTCCAGCCGGTCACTGAACATGAGCAGACGAATGCCTTCGCCGCGCACGCTATAATCTCGATGCGCGATGGCGTTGACAATCGCCTCGCGCACCACGGCCAATGGATATTCGCTGGTCTCCTCCCGCGCCAGCCCGGAAATTTTCATCCCGCGGCGCATGTTGCCGGAAACGAAGGCTTCGGCTTGCCGGATCTGATCCGCCAGAACTCCGATGATATCTTGGCGCACGAATTCGTCGCTCATGGTTACGCCGGCATAGCGCACGCAGATGATCTCGGCGCTGCGCACGAAACGCTGGGGGTCGCGGCCAAAGAGCAAGATGCCGGCCACGGTTGGCGCCAGCTCGCCGGCGGATAGCTCCGATGCTTCAAGCGTGTTCTGCCAGACCCCATTCTTGGCAACCACGCATCCTCGTGTGAGCAGCGCCCGCACCATCTCTTCGCCCGGTGAAAGCGCAATCTGTTGCAAGTACCGTTCGACCCGCTGTTCATCCAGGTCGTCCAGGGAAGCGCCGCTGACCGGTTGGCTCTCATAGCCCGCCTCGCCCCGTTCCAGCAGAAGGCTGCGCAGTTCCACAGTCGTCAGCGGACGATTGACCTTGCCGGTACGTGTAAGGTAGACCCCCTGGATGTTATAGACATGGGGTAGGCCCGGGGGAACCTGTGCAACCACGAGAGGACCATCGTCGGTCTCGACCTGGTGAGGAGTGGGCAGGATCATGGGCGGTTCGACAAGCAGGCCCGCGGCCACAACTTGTTCGGCCACGGCGCCCGCGTTTGTGCCCTTCTGAGGGACGCCCTTTTGGGTCACGCCCAACACCACCACGCCGCCCTCGGCATTGGCCAGCGCAACCAACGTGTCGGCAATCACGCGGCTGTTTGATCTGGCGGTCAGGAACGCGACCCGACTGTTCGGCCCTGCGGCAAGATAGGCATTCAATTCATCCGCTGAGATCGCGGCATGTCGGCGTCGAATCATTCTGTGGCTCTGAATCGCGCATTCCGCTCTAGTATTTCGCGGCAGGTCTGATCCGCGGCTGCGGAGGACGTGTCCGAGAGCGAATCATACACTCTCGAAACGCCGCTGACCAACCACATATCGCTGGTTTTGGTCTTCTGGCTGGGCGGTTGATAGCGGAGCGTGAAGAGCAGTGCGCGTCTTGCATCCTCAGCTTGGGCGAGCAATTCTACACAGACGGATGTCGCGTCGTGGGTGTGTCCGCACTCAGCACACGTCCATTTTCGTCGAGACGGTATGTCGGCTGGGGCACGCTTGGATAGGCTTGGAGATCGTTGACGATCTCTTGCTCCAGACGTTGGAGATCGATCTCGCTGTCGATCTGCTGAGTGGTGAACTCTGGGGCAACCAGTTGCTCGCGCGCCTCATCATCTTGTTGAAGGTACGCCAGCGTCACGCCTCCGGGTAGAATGGATGGGCGGAATCCCGCCGCCACAGAACGCGATTCCGCCATCCGTGGGTGCAAACGTAACAGAGGGTTGGGTGGAGGTCAGGACGCGCGTGTAATCGGTCGTGCGACAGAGGTAGCTGCGAGCGTTGACGCCGGTCACCGGGCTGCTGCTGAGGAGGTCGGTGATCGGCACTGGGTTCTCGTCCCAATCCGACCAGTTGACGCCACCCACCGCCTGTTTGCCGCTGACCTGGGAAGCTGCATAGCCGGTCTGGAGATCGCGCCACCAGACAAAGGTAACGTAGGTGTTCCCTCCGCGGATGACCAGTTCATTCATCGCTGGTTCGCCGCCAGTAGCCGTCGTATCGTCGGTATTGGCTGCGCTGCTGCTGCTAGAAAGGTCTGGATCGTAGACTGTGTTGAAGGAGATCGCGTCGCTCTGGCCTGGGGCCGCGATGAAGCCTTGGGCCGTGCCTTCCCAGTAGTTGGGCAAGATTCGGTAGGGAATGTAAAACGGGGAAGGCTGGTTCGGGATCGGTATTGGCTGCGCGGTGGCGTCCGGTTGGGTTGGGTTCACCGGCAGCGGCACGAAGCCCGTATTCTGTTGCGCATCGTAGATCACCGCGCCGACCTGACCGCTGTCGTAGGTGTAGAAGAGGAGATATTCCTCGTCTTCGTCGCCGTCAATATTGACCGGTTGCCAGTCGCCAACCGGCTCCCACCCCTCGGGCAGCACAGGTGCGAAGTCGATGGGCAATTCCGGTTCCGGGTCACTGGCAAAGGGGTTACATGCGGCGAGCATCAACGCCGAGATCAGCGCGAGGCAAATTCGCAACAGCCTGCACACAGCGCGATGCAATGCTCGATTGTGGGGTGGTCGAATCCGCACTTCGTCGCTCCTTTGGCCTGGCGATGTCACGTTCCAAGCGGGCGTCGCTGTCAGCCTCGGTTTGATTGTATCCCAGGCCCAACCCACAGCAAAAGTAGCGTGCTATACGCCGGTTCACCTATAATCTACTGTCATGGCAAATCGCTTTTGGAGACGCAGCGCCAGACCTCAATCCCTCTGGTCACATGCATTGCTGCCCGGCATCCGCATCAAGCGGTGGATCGTTCTACTGCTGGCCGGTGTCACCATCACTGGGCTGGGCCTTGCCTTTATGATCCTCGAAACCTACCGTGGGCGAAGGCTCCCGCCCATCATCTACGACGTCAGCTTGGACTTTCTGCCAGACTGGCTACGCGGCGCGCTGTTTATCACCGTTGGATTCCTGGTCATCGGTCTGGCTGTTTGGCAGCTCAATCGGACCATCCTCCTGGCGTTGCTGCCCGGTCAAGCTGCGCCCCGCAACCTGGACATGGTGAGCGAGGTACTGCGACGACAACGCCGGCGCCAAGGGCCGAGCATCGTGGTCGTGGGGGGCGGAACCGGGATGCCCCAACTGCTGCGCGGCCTGCGCGCCTACACCGACAATATCACCGCCATCGTCACCGTGGCCGACGACGGAGGCAGCAGCGGCCGCCTGCGACAGCAGATGGGCATGTTGCCACCGGGGGATTTTCGCAACAACATCGCGGCCTTGAGTGAAGCCGAAGAACTGATGACCCGTGTCTTTCAATATCGCTTTGCCGAACGCGAGGTCAGGGTCAACCGAGCCGGCCACGGTCCCCACCCAGCCACGGAAAAGGGCGACGCTGACCACACCGGCAGTGAGTTGGCGGGCCACAGCTTCGGCAACCTCTTTATCACCACGATGACCGCCGTAACCGGCAGCTTCGAGAGTGGTCTGGCCGAGATCAGCCGCGTGCTGGCGGTGCGTGGTCGCGTTCTTCCCAGCACATTGGAACAGGTCACCCTCTGCGCCGAACTGCGACGCGTTCACGAAGATGGGCGCGAGCAATGGCTGGTGGTCGAGGGCGAAAGCAAAATCACAAGCACCGAAGGTCAGGTGATGCGCGTCTTCTTGAAGCCAGAGACGCCACGCGCCTACCCGCAGGTGATCCAGGCGATCCTGCAAGCAGATCTGATCGTGGCCGGCCTGGCAGCTTCTTCACCAGTGTGCTGCCCAACCTGCTGGTCCCGGCTATCCGCGATGCGATCTGCGCGACCGATGCGCCGCGCATCTATATTTGCAACGTTGCACCCAGGCCGGCGAAACCGACAACTACTCGGTCAGTGACCACATGGATCAACTGCGCCAACATGCCGGCGAGGCATTTAGCACGGTGTTGGCCAATGACAACTATGACCCGCAGCGCCCCCCCTCCGGCAACGCGCAGTGGGTGGAACTGCCGGACAGAGGCGAGGCCGTCGAATACAGGCTCTTCACCGGCGACCTGATCGACAACCATCACCCCTGGCGACACGATTCGCAAAAAGTGGCCGCGCGATTGATCGAAGTGTACGAAACCTTGCGCGCTGGGCGTGCCGGCAGCGCCGCGAACCTCTGACCTGGTTAGCGTCGATTCTACACATTCCTGGGGCGCAAACGTGCCAAACCGCTGTCGGATATGATAGACTGCAAAGCTGGTGGGCGATGTCGCCACACCACCACAACGCAAAATACACGACGGATGTGTATAAGAATATTCAGTGTTTCTTAAACCGTGTATTTCCAAAGCAACGATCTTCCTGAGGAGAAAAAGTATGGCAACTCGCATCGCAATCAACGGTTTCGGCCGCATTGGCCGCCAGGTCACCAAGGCCCTGTTCGACAACTATCGTGGCGAGTTCGATCTGGTGGCTGTCAACGACCTGACAGACGTCGCCACGAATGCACATCTGTTCAAGTATGACAGCAACTACGGCGTCTTCGCTGGCTCGGTCGAGACCGACGGCGGCGACATCATCATTGACGGCGATCGCATCAAGGTTCTGAGCGAGCGCGACCCAAGCAAGCTCCCCTGGGGCGATCTGGGTGTAGACATTGTGGTCGAAAGCACCGGCATCTTTACCAGCCGCGAGAAGGCCGGTCTCCATTTGGACGCAGGCGCCAAGAAGGTGATCATCAGCGCGCCGGCCAAGGGCGAAGACATCACCGTCTGCATGGGTGTGAACAACGACAAATACGACCCGCAGAAGCACCACGTCATCAGCAACGCCAGTTGCACGACCAACTGCCTGGCGCCCGCGGCCAAGGTAGTCAACGACACCTTTGGCATCGAGCAGGGCGTGATGACCACGGTCCACGCCTACACCAACGACCAGAAGATTCTCGACCTGGTGCATAGCGATTTGCGCCGCGCCCGCGCCGCTGCCTTGAGCATCATCCCGACCACCACCGGCGCGGCCAAGGCTGTTTCCCTGGTGGTGCCGGAATTGAAAGGCAAATTCGATGGCATGGCCATGCGCGTGCCCACCTCCACCGTCAGCGTCGTTGACTTTGTGGCCAAGGTCTCCCGACCCGGCACCACCGAAGAGCTGATGGCTGCCTTTGACGCCGCCGCTGCCGGACCGATGAAGGGCATCCTGGCTGTCACCCGCGAGCCGCTGGTGAGCATTGACTTCAAGGGCAACCCATACAGCAGCACCGTGGACGCCGGCTTCACCAACTTCTACGGCGATCTGGTCAAGGTGGTGACCTGGTATGACAACGAGTGGGCCTACAGCGTGCGCGTTACCGACCTGGCCAAGTTCATTTCCGACAAGGGTCTCTAGGCCCTGGGGTCAAGCCAATGAAATATCGGTCTACAGATTGCACAGCGTTATCAGAATAATCTGCGTCATTTGTGAAATCTGTGGACAGGGTGGTTATTGGTGCTGTCTGAACAGATTGGCCACTTCTGATGAGCAAAACGTGAAACGCGCCGGCGTCAAGCCCGCTGCGTTTCACGTTTTCATATAGGCAAGGGTCATAGATATGGACAAGAAAACGATCAAAGAAATCGACTGGCAGGGCAAAAAGGCGCTGGTGCGCGTCGATTTTAACGTGCCCATGCGCGACGGGCAGATCAGCGACGACGCACGTATTCGCGCGGCCTTGCCCACCATCAACTATCTGTTGGAGCAGGGCGCGGCAGTGATCTTGATGAGTCATCTCGGCCGTCCCAAAGGCGCACCGGACCCCGCGTACAGCATGGCGCCGGTCGCCGACTACCTCGGAA
>JAAUPU010000156.1 GCA_012032975.1 Caldilineaceae bacterium
CTGGCGGTGCTGCTCGGGCCGCCGCTGTTGTGGCTGGGTGTCGTCTACCTGGGTTCGCTGTTCGCGCTGTTAATCCAGAGCTTCTTCTCCATCGACGAGTTCTCCGGCATGGTGCGCCGGGAGTTCACCCTCAAGACCTACGCCGAGCTTTTGCAGCCGGCCAATCTCGACATCATCATCAGGAGCGTCGGCATGGCCGCTTCGGTGAGCGTCGCCGCCGCGCTGATCTCGTTTCCGATCGCCTACTTCATGGCGTGGCACGCCGGCGGCCGCTGGAAGGCGGTGTTCTACCTCGGCGTCATGTTGCCGCTGTGGTCGAGCTACCTGGTGCGGGTCTATTCGTGGAAGCTGATCCTGGCCAAGGAGGGGATCCTCAACTGGGTGTTCGAAAAGCTGCACCTGACCTGGCTGCTCGACGCGATCCTGGCGATCCCGGTGATCGGCGGGCCGTCGCTGTCGATCAGCTATATCGGCACCTTCCTGGTGTTCCTCTACATCTGGCTGCCGTTCATGATCCTGCCGATCCAGGCGGCGCTGGAGCGGGTGCCGCCGACCCTGGTCGAGGCCTCGGCCGATCTCGGCGCAAGGCCGCGGACGACGTTCCTCAAGGTGGTGCTGCCGCTGGCGTTTCCCGGCGTGGTCGCCGGGTCGATCTTCACCTTCTCGCTGACTCTCGGCGACTACATCATCCCGCAGATCGTCGGTTCGTCCAGGCTGTTCATCGGCCAGGCGGTGTTCACCCACCAGGGCACCGCCGGCAACATCCCGCTCGCCGCCGCGTTCACCGTGGTGCCGATCGTGATCATGGGCATCTATCTCACCATCGCCAAGCGGCTGGGGGCGTTCGATGCGCTCTAGGGGCAGGGCAGGGAAGACGCCGCTCGGGTTGATCGCGGCCGCGCCGGCGGATTCGCTGTTCCTGCACGTGCCCTTGGCGCTGATCCTGCTCTACGCCTTCACCACCGAGGACAAGACCTACCAGTTCCCGCCGCCGGGCCTGACGCTGCATTGGTTCGCGGTCGCCTGGGAGCGCCAGGACATCTGGGCGGCGCTGACCCTGTCGGTGCAGAACCTCACCAACGCGCTGCGCGAGCAGTTCTACAGTACCGATTACCTCGCCGAGGACGTCACGCGTCGCACCTACAAGACCGGCGTCACCTGGTCACTCGGCATCGGCGGCGAGATCGCTGCGCTGATTTCCGAGCAGGCGTTCGAGTGGCTGGACGCACCGATTCGTCGTCTGGGCGGCCTGGATGTGCCGATCCCGTTCAGCCCGCCGCTGGAAGACGCCTATCGGCCCAGCGCCGCCAAGATCGTCGCGCTGGGTCAAGAGTTGGCTGCTTTCTGAGGGGAGGAAGACCATGATCCACGAAGTTTCACGAAGGCTCACGAAGAGGTGGTCAAGGCTTCGTGTTTCTTCGTCTGCCGTTGTGGATCGCCGTTCGCTGTGGACTGGCCCGACCGAGGTCTGCCGGTGAAACTGGCGACGCTCTGTTATGTCCGCGAGAAGGGCAAGACGTTGATGTTGCACCGCATCAAGAAGCAGAACGACATGCACGCGGGCAAGTGGAACGGGCTGGGCGGCAAACTCGAATCGGGCGAGACGCCGGAAGAGTGTGCGATCCGCGAGGTGCGGGAAGAGAGCGGTCTGCTCGTCGAAGAGCCGCGCATGCGCGGGGTGCTGACCTTTCCCGCATTCAGCAACGAGGAGGATTGGTACGTCTTTCTCTTCACCATGCACCGCTTCAGCGGCCAGTTGATCGACTCGCCCGAAGGCGACTTGGCCTGGATCCATGACAGCCAACTATTGAAGCTCAACCTTTGGGAAGGCGACAGGATCTTCCTGCGCTGGCTAAACGATGAGCGCTTTTTCTCGGCCAAGTTTGTGTATGAAGAGGGCGAGCTTCGCGACCACGACGTGGTCTTCTACGAGGCGCAGGCAGCGGGCAGCCAAACGGCCGAGGCTGGAGAGACCGCCGTTCAACCGGCAACCCTGCGAGCACCGACCCGGTTTCAGCCAGTTTACCGCACAGAGGATGACCAAATCTGCTGGCTCTGCAATGGCCCGGTGCTCAAACGCCACTGCAAGATCGTCTGCACGGCGTGTGGATTTACCCGCGATTGCAGCGATCCGTAGCGCGGCGAAGTTGATGTGCATCGCCTGTTGGATGGGATGAGGGGATGGCAAGATGACCGCGTGAGATGCTCCATCTCATCCTGTCATCCCGTCGTCTTGTCATCCCATCCCCTTGTCTGGAAAAGACGTCGCTCGGTAGAACAAAATCCACCCAAACTTGCTTAAGTTGAGATAACCGGAGTGAACTACATTGTCCGCATCGCATGGTCGCTGGCAACAATTTCTACAGAGGCTCAATCCCTTGGCCGCCGACAGTCCGCCGACTCAGGACAAAGAACGGCGACCTGGGGTGCGTTTCCAAACACATGGGTCGAGGGACAAGAAGAGCAATGAGTTTGTCGTAGTCGGGCTTGGACGCTTTGGCACATCCGTGGCGCGCACGCTGGTTGGCTATGGCCACAACGTGTTGGCCATCGATGCGGACATGGACCGCGTCCAGGATTTGAGCGCGTCGATGCCCCATGTGATCCAACTGGACGCGACCAACATCGATGCGCTGCGTCAGGCGGGCGTGGACGATTTCGACACGGGGCTGGTCTGCATCGGCACCGATTTCGAGAGCAACATTCTAGCCACCGTCCTGCTGCGTCAGCTAGGCGTCAAACGTATCATCACCAAAGCACGCACGCGCACCCAACGGGAAATTCTGCTCCAGATCGGCGCGGACGAGGTGATCCTGCCGGAACACGAGGCGGGTGTGCGCCTGGCGCGAAGGCTGGCCGCCGGCCATTTCATCGACTATCTGGAGGTCAGCAACGATGTCGGTGTGGTCGAGTTGGCCGCGCCGCCCAGTCTGTGGGATCGCTCGCTACAGGAGTGCGAAATTCGCCAGCGGTATGGGCTGACGGTGATGGCCGTGCGCCGCGGCGACGAACTCATCGTCAGCCCAAGCTCAGCCTTTCACATCCAACCTGACGACATCCTGGTGGTAGTTGGCAAAATCGAAGACGCCGAGCGTCTCAATGAGTGAGCGTCTCAGCAAGTGAGCGTCTCAATGAATGAGCGCCCAATCCGCAGCGTCATTCAACAGCAAGCAAGGCAGTTATGATACGAATTCTAGATGTGGCGACCGCGCAAGCGACGATTCTTCGTCGGCCGTCGTGGGACGAAATGGATACACCCCGCCACGCTCCTCGACGGGATCGAAGCCATCTTCGGCGAACGGATCACCCCCGACGAGGTGGTGCGGCGCATCCTGCGCGATGTGCGTCAACGCGGCGACGCGGCGCTGGTCGAGTGGACGCAACGCATCGACCACATCGACCTTTCGACGCTGGTCATCACGCACGAGCAGATCGAGGCCGCCTATGCACAGCTGGATGAGGCGGTGATCGACGCACTGCGGCTGGCCGCGGCGCGCATCGAATCCTTCCATCGTCGCCAGCCAAGCCAGAGCTGGATCCAGAACGACGTCGAGGGCACGCTGGGCCAGCTGGTGCGGCCCATCCCGCGCGTCGGCATCTATATTCCCGGCGGCACGGCCCCCTTGCCCAGCTCGCTGCTGATGACCGCCATTCCTGCAAAGGTGGCGGGCGTGCCCTTCGTCTCAGTGATCACGCCGCCGCAGCGCGCCAGCGGCCTGCCCCATCCGGCCACGCTGGTTGCCGCGCACATCGCCGGCGTAGACGCGGTCTACATCGGGGGCGGCGCGCAGGCCATCGCCGCATTGACCTTTGGCATCGAAAGCATTGCCCGGGTAGACAAGATCTGCGGGCCGGGCAATCTCTTCACCACGCTGGCCAAGCGACAGGTCTACGGGCTGGTCGGCATCGACGGACTGCCCGGACCCACCGAGACGCTGGTGATCGCGGACGAGGGCGCGGATCCGCAACTGGCCGCGGCCGACCTGCTGGCCCAGGCCGAGCATGACATCTTGGCCAGCGCGATCCTGCTGACGCCCAGCCCCGCGCTGGCGGATCAGGTGCAGGCCGCGGTCTATGCGCAGCTGGAGGAGTTGGGTCGCTCTGAGATCATCGCCGGTGCGCTGGAGAGAGGCAGCGGCATCGTGGTGACCGATTCGCTGGCCCAATCCATCGCGTTGGCCAATGAGTATGCGCCCGAACATCTCTGTTTGCTGGTCGCGGAGCCGTGGCAATATCTGGGAGAGATCCAGAACGCGGGCGGCGTCTTCCTGGGCGAGCAGAGCTTCGAGGTGCTGGGCGATTACGTGGCCGGCCCCAGCCACGTCATGCCCACCGGCGGCACTGCCCGTTTTGCCAGCCCCATCAATGTCAACGATTTTGTGAAGATCGTCAGCGTCATCGGCCTCAACGAGTCGGCCATGCGTGAAATTGGCCCGGCCGCCCAACTCCTCGCCCAGACCGAAGGGTTGACCGCGCACGCCAGCGCGGTAAGGTACAGGCTTTCGTAGATGCGAAGCGAGCCATCTGTGACCTCACGACACGATGCCCACCTGGTCGAACTCCTCGCCCAATTGTTTCCAGATACGGCGCTCGAAGCGAGTCTGGTTCTTATCGAGCGATTGCGCACATTTTCGCCGCGCAAAAGTGCAGATGATGTGCGACCTGAATGCACAGATGCGATCGCTGGCTCTCGCCGGTTTGCGGCAACGCCACCCAAACGCAGATGAGCCAGAACTCCGTCGCCGCCTGGCCGACTTGACGTTGGGACCCAAGCTGGCCGCCCAGGTCTACGGACCGATCCAAGCGCCAGAGTCTGGGATGGCAGAATCTACGGAAACCGTTGAACGTGGCGACTGATCCTTTGGACGTTACATTGGCAGTGACTGAAGCGCTCGACGGCCTTGGCGTCGCTTATGTCATCGGGGTTCGTTGGCCAGCACAGTTCATGGCGTCACGCGTACAACGCTCGATGTTGACATCGTCGCCGATTTAGCGGGACAGCATGTCGCACCTCTCCATCAGGAGCTTGGCGGTGACTTCTATTTGAGCGTGGACGCGATTCTGGAGGCCATCATACGCCGCGGCAGCTTCAATCTTATCCACCTGGAAACTGGCTTCAAAGTGGATATATTCTTGCCAAAGAGCCGCCCTTTTGACGAGGCTCAACTCCAGGGCGTCGCCAATACATGCTGACCAAAGACCCCGAACGACGAGCCTATGTTGCAAGCGCCGAAGAGACGATCCTGGCCAAGCTGGAGTGGTATCGTCTTGGGGGTGAGGTGTCCGATCGCCAGTGGCGCGATATATTGGGCATCTTCGCAGTCCAGGGAAATCGCCTGGACTGGGAGTTCCTGTCACGCATGGCAGCGACGCTTGGCGTCTCCGATCTGTTGCAACGGGCGTGGATTGGCAATACCGATCGATAGAGTCCCGGCTGGGCAGCTTTCGAGCATCGCTTCAGCTTTTTGGAAAACAGGTTCAACACCATAAGGACAGGATCCATATCGTGTCGAAGAGCGCGGATTATCACTCCTTGCTCCGCCCCGAAATCGCCGGGATGGAGGAGTATACGCCCATCCAGCCTTTCGAGGTGCTGAGCCAGCGGCTGGGCATTCCCGCCAGCCAGATCGTCAAGCTCGACGCCAACGAAAATCCATACGGTCCGCTGCCGGCGGTGGCCGAGGCGTTGGCTGAATACAGCTATTACCACATCTATCCCGACCCCCAGCAGGGCGAACTGCGGGCTGCGTTGAGCGGATTCGTGGGGGCGCCCGCGGCCAACATCCTGCCCAGCCATGGCGCCGACGAAATGCTCGACTATCTCTGTCGCCTCTTCCTGCGCCCCGGCGACGCCGTCATCAACTGCCCGCCCACCTTCGGCATGTACAGCTTCGACGCCGGGCTGGTCGGCGCAAGGGTGATCGACGTTTGGCGGCGCGATGATTACAGCGTGGATGTGGAGGTGATAGAGAGATTGGAGATTGGAGATTGGAAATCGGGGGATCTCCTCGACGCCTCACCCACCATTCACCCTGCTCCCTTCCCAAAACTCCTCTTTCTCACCTCGCCCAACAATCCCAGCGGCAACTGGCTACCCGACGACGATCTGATACGTCTGCTGGCCCTCCCGCTGATCGTGGTGCTGGACGAAGCGTACGTGGAATTTGCGGACAAACCGAGCCGCGCGTCGTGGGTGTTGGAACATGAAAACCTGGTCGTGTTGCGCACCTTCAGCAAGGCCGCGGGCATCGCAGGGCTGCGGCTGGGCTATGGCATCTGCCCGGCGTGGCTGATGGAACAGTTGTGGAAATTCAAGCAGCCCTACAACGTCAATGTGGCCGCGACCGTGGCCGGGCTGGCCAGCCTGCGCAACGTGGAGCAAATCGTGGAGGTGGTCGGCAAGATCAAGCTGGAGCGCGATCGTCTCTTTGCCGCGTTGCAAGAAGTGCCTTGCCTGGAACCGTTCCCCAGCCAGGCCAACTTCATCCTCAACAAAGTGATCGGGCGCAACGCCCATGAACTGAAAAACAACTTGGAGCGCCAGGGGATTCTGGTGCGCCACTACAACAAGCCGGGGCTGGACAACTGCATCCGCATCTCCGTAGGCCGGCCAGACCAGACGGATCGTCTGCTGGCTGCGTTGGCAGAGCTTGAAAAGCAAGCGCAATGACTCCCTCTGCATCCCCCTTGCCAGCCTGTCCATTCATCGCTGGACCAATGCTCGAAGATCCTCGGCTCTTTGTCGGCCGTCGCGCGGAATTGCGCCACCTGGTCGATTGCATGACTGGGTCGCAGCCCATCAGCGTCAACGTGGTGGGCGAGCGCC
>JAAUPU010000157.1 GCA_012032975.1 Caldilineaceae bacterium
TACGGCGCCCCAAGGCAACCGCGCCGCCGGACAGCTGATCCGCAAGTGCGCCATCTTCGGAGGCGCATTGCTGCTGACCCTGACGGTCATCGCGGCCCCGAATGGATCACCCAGCATCCGGGTTACCTGTTCCGGCTACAACTTCCTGGCGAGCGTCCAGTCGGCGCAGGCAGCGCTCGACAGCGCCGCGGCGCGTCTGGTGGAGAGCCAGGTCGTTGCACCTTTTGCCGGGCAGGTGGGACGCATCGACACCCGCCTGGGCGAATTGACCCAACAGGGTCAGACGCTGTTGCTGCTGGGCGATACAAGCCAGATGCACATCGTCACCACCGATCTGCGCGAGACAGATGTCGTGCGTTTGAATCCGGGTATGTCGGTCGAGGTGACCTTCGATGCGTTGCCCGACCAGATCTTCAACGGAAACGTAACCCATGTGGCGCCGGTCAGCAGCACCGACAAAGGCAGCACCAACTACACCATTCACGTCACAGTGGACAATCTCGACCCGAGTTTGCGCTGGGGCATGACCGCGTTCGTCAATATCGCTGCGCCGCGCAATTCGAATTGAGGCTGTCTAGCTGGAGATTGGTGGCTGGAGATTGGAGATTGCGTCGAATGGTCATTCATCTCGCTTGCCCCCATATCAATCACCAATTTCAGCTCACGAATCTCCAATCACCGATCTCTGATCGCCATTCTCCAACCCGTTCAACATGACCAATGAAATCATCCGTGCAAACGGGCTGACAAAAACCTACGGTATCGGCGAAACCTCGGTGCGCGCTCTGGATGAGATCAACCTGTCGGTCGAGGCGGGCGAGTTCTTCGCCATCATGGGGCCGAGCGGCTGCGGCAAAAGCACGTTGCTCAACATGATCGGCGCGCTCGACCAGCCGACCGATGGCGAAATCTGGGTAGCCGACGAGAATCTGGCCAAGTTGAAAAATGTGGACGCCTTTCGCGCCCAGACAGTCGGCTTTGTCTTCCAGCTCCATAATCTGTTGCCGACCTTGACCGCGCTGGAAAATGTGGAGGTGCCCATGCACGGCCAGAACGTTTCATCGGGCAAACGTCGCGACCGCGCTCGCCACCTGTTGGACATCGTGGGCTTGAACGATCGCGCCGGCCATCTGCCCAGCCAGCTTTCCGGCGGCCAACGCCAACGAATTGCCGTGGCGCGCGCCCTTGCCAACGATCCCAAACTGCTGCTTGCCGACGAGCCGACCGGCTCCCTGGACAGCCAGAGTGGCGAAGAGGTGCTGGCGCTGCTGGCCGAGCTAAACCAAAGCCAGGCCACCACCATCGCCATCGTCACCCACGACCGCCGCGTGGCCCAATCGACCCAGCGCATTGTACACATGAAGGATGGCCGCATCGTGGACGACCACCGCCTCACCGACCCGATGGAGGAGGATCTGCGCATGTTGGCGCGCAGCAAACTGGGCCAGGCGATCCTGGAGACCGGCGATCCGCCACTCCAGCAGATTACGCCTGAAGAAGAGTCGGTGCTGCGCCGCGTTTTTGTTGCGTTTCAACGGCGGACAGGCAAGCGGCGATGAATAGGTCTTGCTATCGCATCGCCGCTTGGCTGCTCGTTGTGTGGCTGACGTCAGCCTGCAACGCGGCAGGAGAGGCCGCATCAGCCTATCTTGCACCGACTCCCGACCCGACCCTCCTTGACCTTTTGGCAGCAGCGCCGCCAGAGTCCGACGACTGGAGTCAGCCGGAGATCGAACTGCTGCGCAGCCTCTGGATCGGCAACCTGCCCCCGCCGCCGGTCGATCCGTCCAACGCAGTGGCAGATGACCCGCGCGCCGCGGCGCTTGGCCATCGTCTCTTTTTCGACAAACGGTTGAGCGCCAACAACCAGGTCGCCTGCGCCACCTGCCACCTTCCAGAACTCTACTTCACCGATGGTTTACCCACCGCGCACGGTACCCACCCCAACCCGCGCCATACCATGACCATCGTCGGCGCGGCCTATGCTCCCTGGCTGCTCTGGGATGGTCACAAAGAGAGCCTCTGGGCGCAGGCGGTCGAACCCATCGAGGCCATCGACGAGCAAGGGGCGACCCGGCTTCATGCCGTCCATCTGATGGCCAACGACGAGCGCTATCGTCGCGACTACGAAGCCATCTTTGGGCCGCTGCCCGCTCTGGACGATTATGCGCGCTTTCCAGACAGTGGCGGACCGGTCGATTTCCTCGACTACCGAGAACGCTGGGAGACGATGAGACCGGATGACCAGGACGCGGCGACGCGCGTCTTTGTCAACATGGGCAAATCCATCGCGGCCTACGAACGGCTCATTTACCCTGCCCCGGCGCGCTTTGATCAGTATGTGCGCACTTTGCTGGATGAGGACACAGAAGCGGAGCCAACAACGCTCAATCCTGACGAAATCGCCGGGCTGCGTCTCTTCATCGGCGCAGCGGGGTGCCTCCGCTGTCACAATGGGCCACTCTTCAGCGACTTTCAGTTTCACAACACCGGTGTGCCAGCGATTGCCGGACAAACGCCTGACGCCGGTCGGTCGAGCGCTTTGGAAAAGTTGGCGATTGACGAATTTCGTTGCGCAGGCGCATTCAGCGATGATCTAATGGACGATTGCCCGGAGCTGGAAAACGTACATCCAGGCGACCTGCTCGGCGCGTTTCGGACGCCCATGCTGCGCAATGTGGCGGCGACCGCGCCCTTTATGCACGCCGGGCAACTGGCGTCTCTGTCTGCGGTCGTCGAGCACTACAAGCTGGCGCCGACCGCTGCGATTGGCAAAAGTGAGTTGAACCCGCTAGAGCTTGACGCGCGCCAATGGCGTCAATTGGAGGCCTTTCTTCTCACGCTGAATGCTCCGCCAGAGGCGCCGGGCCAGTTTGTTGGCCCCGCCGCCTTGAGCTCTAATTCACTCCGGTAGGTCCGCATCTCTCCATAAGATGGCGGCCAATGACGCAAGTCGGCAGGGATGCGCCGACCGGATCGAATCCATGTAAATTCTGATGCACGCAAACCAATCAGCAAGAACATAACAAGAACAAAAGAGGAGGTTCGCACGTGTCTACCCATCAAGCTGAGCAGAGCCAGCGTGGCACTGTCGAGAATGCCATCAACGGCCATTCCAGCCCGTCCGATCTCAAGATCACCGATCTGCGCGTGGCGGTTGTCTGCAGCAACTACGACTATCCCATCATCCGCATCGACACCAACCAGGGCGTCTACGGCATCGGCGAGGTGCGCGACGCCGGCCACAAGGAAAATGTGCTGCAATTCAAGAGCATGTTGCTTGGCCAGAATCCCTGCAACATCGACATGATCTTTCGCGCCATCAAGAAGTTTGGCAACTGGGGGCGCGAGGGGGGCGGTGTCTCGGGCATAGAGATCGCGCTCTGGGATCTGATCGGCAAGGTATATGGCGTGCCTTGTTATCAGTTCCTGGGCGGCAAATATCGTGACCAAGTGCGCATCTATGCCGACACGCCCCAGCCGGAGCAGGCGACGCCCGAAGGTTTTGTCGAGCGTGTGCTGGGGCGCAAGGCGCTGGGTCTCACCTTCATCAAGTTCGACATCCTGCCCTCGATCTTTGCCAACTGCGAAGGGGGGGCGGATCGGCCAGGCGACGCGTTTTGAGTACGGTTGGGCAGACAATGGTCTGCGCCAGGCACGGGTGCCGGCTCGTGGGTGACCGACCGCGGCATCGCAGCCGCGGCGGAGGTGGTCGCTGCGGTGCGTGAAGCGGTGGGCTGGGAGATTTCGCTCTGCACCGACCATTTCGGCCACGGACGCATGACCGCCAAAGAGGTGATCAAGCTGGGCGATGCGCTGGAGCCGTATGGCCTGGCCTGGCTGGAAGACCCCATGCCCTGGTGGGATGTGGACGGACACAAGCAGGTCACCGACGCCATCCGCACGCCGACCGCGGCTGGCGAGGAGCTCTATCTCTGGGACGGTTTCCGCGATCTGATCGAGAAGCGCGCCGTCGATATCATCCACCCCGACCTGCTCACATCGGGCGGGATGTTGGAGACCAAGCGCATCGCCGACTATGCTGAACGCTATGGTCTGCCCACCGCGCTCCATTTTGCAGGTTCGCCGATTGCGTTTATGGCCAACCTGCACTGCGCCGCGGCCATCCCCAGCTTCGTCGCGCTGGAGCATCACGGCTTTGACCTGCCCTTCTGGAAGGGTCTCGTGACCGGCTTGCCCGACAATTACATGCAAGATGGCTATGTGGCGGTGCCCGACAAACCGGGCCTGGGCGTGGACCTGGATTACGAAGGAATTGAGGCCAACCTGCGCTTCCCCGGTCTCTTCGAGCCGACCGAGGAGTGGAACACACCCAAGCTGGGTTTCTGGCAGCCGGACAAGCGCTGGGACAAGTAGCGACGTCAACAGGATTTTCTGGGCAGAATATTCTCGGCAGCGGCAGTCCTTTCGGTGGCTTCGGGATGCCGTCGATCCACGGTAAAATTGGCGCGATGAATCTGTAAACAAGGGGTCGGGAAACCGGACAGTTTCCCGACCTCATATCAGTCGAAGCAGGGGCCGGTTTTCATGCAAACCAACGACATCTTGACACTGTACGACTACAACTACTGGGCTACGGAGAGGCTCTTGCGCGCCGCCGCGCGCTTGACGCAAGAACAATTTCTGGCCGACGGACCCATGAGCTTTGGCGGGGTTCGGAGCACGCTGGCGCACACATTGGGCGCTGAATGGATCTGGCGTAAGCGCTGTCAGGAGGGCGTCTCGCCGACGGCCATTCCAGCGCCGACAGAGTACCCAGATTTTGCGACGTTGCAGCAGCGCTGGCTGGAAGAGCAGAGCGCCATGCTCGCGTATGTGGCGACCCTGGACGATGAAACCCTCTCCAAGCCGCTGGCCTATCGGGGCACCAACGGCGATCCCTTCTCGGTCACGCTCTGGCAGATCCTCGCCCACGTCGTCAACCACGGCACCCAGCATCGCAGCGAGGCGGCCGCGTTGCTCACCAACCTGGGCCACTCGCCCGGCGACATCGACATGATCCTCTTCTTTCGCGAGCGCAAGCCATGATCCGCACCGTCCAAGCCATGCGGTATGTGACGCCGTTGCACGAAGGCGGTTCGCTGCCGGCTGTGGTCGAGGCCGACGACGGGCTTCTCTACGTCATGAAATTTGTGGGCGCGGGGCAGGGGCCAAAGGCCCTGATCGCTGAACTCGTCGCGGGGGAGATCGGACGAAGAATTGGGCTGCGCGTGCCGGAGATTGTCTTCATGGAGATGACTCCCGAACTGGGGCGGTCCGAGCCGAATCCAGAGATTCGCGACCTGTTGCAGGCCAGCGTTGGGCTGAACCTGGGGCTGCGCTATCTGTCCGGTTCGCTGGCTTTTAACACACTGCTCAAGCCGCCGCTGGATGCGGAACTGGCATCGCGGATCGTCTGGTTCGATGCGTTTGTGACCAATGTGGACCGCACGCCGCGCAACGTCAACATGCTGATCTGGGAAGGTCAGCTCTGGCTCATCGACCACGGCGCCGCGCTCTATTTCCATTACGACTGGGAAGGTTACCTGGCGCGGAGCAGCACCGCGTTTGCCATGATCAAGCAGCACTCGCTGATCGCGCTGGCCAGCGCACTGCCGGCCGCCGACGCAGCATTGCGCCCACAGTTGACTGAGGCAGTGTTCCGCGCCATCGCCAGCCAGATTCCAGATCGCTGGCTGGATGACGAACCCCAATTTAGAACCGCCGACGAGCAGCGCGAGGGATATGTCGCCTATCTGACCAACCGGCTGGCGGCTTCATCCATCTTCTTGGAGGAGGCTGTCCATGCCCACGCTCAGCTCGTATGACTATGCGGTTGTGCGTGTGGCGCCCTGTGTGGAACGGGGCGAGTTTATCAACGTGGGGGTGATTCTCTTCTGTCGAACCCAGCGTTTCTTGGCCATGCGCACCGAGGTGGATGTCGAACGGCTGCGCGGGTTTGCCCCTCAAGTAGACCCTGACCAGCTGCAGGCGCACCTGGAATCCATGCGACAACTATGCCAGGGCGTTGGCCCCATCGGCGCACTGGGTCAGGCCGAAAGTTTCCACTGGCTGGTCGCACCGCACAGCACGATCATCCATACCTCGCCTGTGCATAGCGGTCTGTGTACGGACCCGGAGCAAGCGCTGGAGCACTTGATGACAAATATGGTGCGCCCTCCCCAACTCCCTGCATAATGGCAAGCGCTATTTCGCCTCTATCGCCGTACTTTCAGATTCCCGCTGCTGACCGGCTGGCCCAGCGCCTGCTCCAGCGGGGTGTCGCGCGTCACCTTGTAGGTTGCGATGCCGGATGCTTCTAGCCCGCCCAGAAGCTGATCGTAGCGATGGGCTGCGCCAAAGCTGCTGCCGTCTACCACGACGGCGATGCTGTTCACGCCGCGTCGTTGTATCTGTTGCAACGCCACGGCCCAGTCTGGACTTGGATCGGCGCTGATGGCAATCACAGTGTCGTTGCGATTGAGGCGCACGCCGTCGGTCGCGATCAGATGGGCAAAGGGCAGATTCCCCACTGCCTCGACCACGGCCAACGCCTCCAAAATTTTGTTCAACTGACGCTCTCCCCGGTCGGCCTGGAGGAATTCTCGGGTGTGGCCACGGCTGCTGATGCCCACTGCCCGGTTGCGCATCAGAAAATAACGCGCCAGGCTGGCCGCGGCAGTGACGGCGTATTCCGTGGTAATCGGCGGCAGATTGGAGCGGCTCTGCACTTGCGGGCGGCGACGCAGTGCAAAGAGGCCGGTTTCTGGTGCGGCAGGTTTCCACGGCAGGCGCGCCTCTGATCCCTGGAAGAGGTCAAGGT
>JAAUPU010000158.1 GCA_012032975.1 Caldilineaceae bacterium
TGAGAGTTACCTTTGACACGGAGCTCAAGGGTCGTGTTCACGACCTGGATTTGACCTCCACCGGCAGCGCACAAGATCATTATTTTCTGCCGCCAGAAATTTGTATCATGGAGGTAAAAGTTAATCAGACTGTGCCCTATTGGTTGACCCAGATCATCGCTGAGCAGATGTGTGTGTTTCGCCGCATCAGCAAATACTGCTCCGCACTGGAGCAGAGTGACGCGATCAGACAGAAACAGCGCGTCATCGTCAAGAATTAACGAGGGGTTTATGGATTTTGCAGGATTCTTGCAGGCGTTGCAAAGCACGACAGAGGTCTTCACCGCACAGGATGTGATCCTCACGGTTGTGTTGAGCTTCGTTCTGTCGCTGATGATCGGCTACGTCTATCGCGGCACCCACCGCGGGGCCTCCTACACCCAATCCTATGTGCAGACCATGGTCATCATGGGCATGGTCGTTGCCATCATCATGCTGATCATCGGCTCGAATATCGCGCGCGCGTTTTCGTTGGTCGGTGCGTTGTCGATCGTGCGTTTCCGCAACGCGGTCAAGGATAGCCGCGATGTCGGTTTTATCTTTTTGCCATGGCCATTGGCATGGCCTGTGGCACACGCTTTTACTTTGTGGCCGTCGTCTCGACCGTGGTCATCTGCGGGTTGATCTGGGCGATGTTCCGTTTTGATATGTTTGCCAAGCCGGTCAGCCGCCAGATCCTCAAGATTCGCCTGCCGGTGGATATGCGCCAGGAGAGCATACTCGGCCCCATCTTCGAGCAGAACCTGGTTGTCCACGACCTGGTGGCTATGGAGACGGTGCAGGCCGGCACCCTCACCGAGTTGGTCTACAGCGTTGAGTTGAGGTCCGGCGTGGATGCCCAGAAGTTTCTGAGCGAGCTTAGCCAACTCAACGACAATAACAAAGTGGTGTTGATCACCGGTCAACAAGAAGTTGATCTCTAGGCAGCCAGGCGGAGAACGGCTCCTCCACTCTCTGCTCTCGGCTGATGACAGGAGTGTTCTCGTTTTGACCCTTCACTAGATTCGCTCGGCTGAATCCACCATGCAGACTCTCACTTTTGCCACCATCGCAGCGTTCATCCTGCTCTTCGGGTTGATCTCGAAGCGTATCCAGACGACGATCGTTTCGGCGCCCATGATCTTCGTACTCTTTGGCCTCGTCTTGAGCCGATGGGGGTTGGGCATGATCACGCTGGAGGAGAATTCGGAAGCGGTCAACGTCATTGCTGAGTTGACCCTGATTCTGATTCTCTTTACGGACGCATCGCGCATCAATCTACGCGAGCTGCGTCGAGAGCACAATATTCCTGTGCGTCTGCTCAGCTTCGGACTGCCGCTGACAATCGTGGCCGGCATCGTCGCCGCGATGGTCCTATTGGATGGAATCAACATTTGGGAAGCAGCGGTTGTGGCCGTCATCCTGGCGCCGACCGATGCGGCTTTGGGACAGGCCGTGGTGAGCGACAGGCGCGTGCCAGTGCGTATCCGCCAGGCGCTCAATGTCGAGAGTGGCCTGAACGATGGCATTGCATTGCCGATATTGCTCTTTGTGTTGACCGGTGCGGATATTGCGGAGTCAATCGGCTCGGTTGCCTACTGGGTCCAGTTTGCAGCGCTTCAACTCCTGTTTGGCCCTCTGGTGGGTGTGGCGGTCGGCTACGTCGGCGCCAAAAGTACACAGTGGGCCGTGCGCTCTGGCTGGATGTCCGAATCGTACCTGGAACTGTCGGCGGTTGCGGTCTCGCTGTTGGCATATTCGGGCGCAGAACTGATCGGCGGCAACGGATTTATTGCCGCGTTCTGTGCCGGATTGACCTTGGGCAATGTCGCGCCGAACATCAGCCGCCGCATCCATGACTTTGCAGAGGCAGGCGGTCAGCTGCTGACGCTGGTGACCTTTTTGCTCTTTGGCGCGATCATGGCGCCTTCCGCGCTGGCCGACGCCACCGCGCCGATCGTGATCTATGCCATCGTGAGCTTGACCATCGTTCGGATGGCGCCGGTTGCCATCAGCCAGATTGGCGTCAGGTTGCAACCTGGCACGGTCGGCTTTCTGGGATGGTTTGGGCCGCGCGGCATCGCGTCGATCCTCTATGCGCTGCTCTTGCTGGAGCATTCCGGGATTCAGGCTTCGGACATGATCCTGACCACGGTCTTCGTGACCGTTCTGCTCAGCATCTTCGCACACGGCATGACCGCTGTACCTGCCGCTTCGTGGTATGCGCGCTATGTCGCGCAACGGGAAGAAGGGAGCGAGATGGTCGAGCATATGACTGTCTCGGAGATGCCCGTGCGGACGCGGTACCGAGTGCCATACGGATAGCCTGCCGCCAATCGAGACTCGTCGGGCAGGGGGTTGGCTTTCTGCCAGAGAATCGCTTTCTGGTTCTTCTGATCTCTTTGACAAGGTGTTGAACGAGTGAAAAAATCACCCAATCCTGGCGCAGTTCTGCCTTCTGTCGATGCAAAACCGCGCTACGTCAACCAGATGTTTGCGCGCATCGCGCCCACCTACGATCTGATGAATCGGCTGATGACGGGCGGGCTGGACCAACGCTGGCGTCGCGAGCTGCTGGCGCTGGCCGATCTGCCTGCCCATGGACGGCTACTGGACATCGGCGCGGGCACGGGCGACATTGCCTACCAGGCCATGAAGGAATATCCAGGCATCCGCGCGATTGCCAGCGACTTCACCTACGAGATGATGGCGGCTGGTATGGGCAAAGAGCCAGGAGTCGATCTGCCCTTTGTCCAGGCAGACGCTTTCTCGCTGCCCTACCCAGACAACAGCTTTGATGCGGTGGTCAGCGGTTTCTTGATCCGCAACGTGGTCGACCGGGTCGCGGCCTTTCGCGAACAATTGAGGGTGACCAAGCCGGGCGGCCGAGTGCTCTGTCTGGAGACGGCGCCGCCGAGCAATGTGCTGCTTGCGCCCCTCTTCAGGCTCTATTTTTTTCGCATCGTGCCGCTGATCGGGCAGGTCGTCAGTGGCGATGGCGCCGCATATGCCTACTTGCCCCAGAGCACGGTCGATTTCCCCCCCGCCCGCCCAATTTGCGCCCTACAGATGGAGATGGCGGGCCTGCGCAATGTCTTTTACCGGGAACGGCTGATGGGCGCAGTGGCCATCCATATGGGGATGAAGTAGACGCGGATTGATGATGAATTCTGTTGACGAGCTTGACCTACACGGCGAACGCGCTGCGTTGCGCGGCAATCCCAGCTTTGTGTGGCGCGCCGGCCAGGATCGCCGACTGAACATGATCTTGCGCTGGGGGATCGACGAACCGCCCCGCCGTCTGGAGCGGGTGCTGGTCGATGGCTGTGGTGTGGGGATGTATGTGCAGGCGTTGCAGCCCTACGCCGAGCAGGTATGCGGCATCGATATCGAGGCGGATCATCTCGCGTTGGCGGTCCAAAATGCGCCGGGCGCTGCTTTGCAATTGGCGGCCTGCGAACGGCTGCCCTACTCGGACGACTGCTTTGACCTGGTCTTGAGCCACGAAGTGTTGGAGCATGTCCAGGATGATGGGGCTGCGGTGAGCGAGGCGGTGCGTGTGTTAAAACCGCGCGGTCGCCTGGTCGCCTTTGTGCCCAACCGTCTCTATCCCTTCGAGACTCACGGCCATTATTGGCAAGGGCACTATCATTTCGGCAACACGCCACTGATCAATTATCTCCCCGATCCGATCCGCAGCCGACTTGCGCCCCATGTGCGCGCCTACACTGCCGCGGGATTGCGCGCCCGGTTCATCGGGTTGCCCGTGCGCATCGTCCACCACACCCAGATTTATCCCGGGTATGACAACCTTGCCAACCGTCGGCCCGCGCTTGGCGGCTGGCTGCGTCGCGTTACCTATGCCCTGGAGCAATCGCCCTGACGCATTTTGGGCTGAGCCATCTGCTTGTGGTCGAGAAAACTGTTTGAGCCGGCCAATCGAGCAAACACCCGTCTTGGCTAGAGTTGGCCTTCTACAGGGCGCACACTATAATGGCTCGATCCGGTCCGAAGCGGCCTGGCTCCCAGAGGAGATGAAGCGGGCGCTGGGAACCTGGCCAATTGTCGGCACGTTGATTGCCCGCCCGATGTCTATCGATTTCCGTGAGGAAAGCGGGCTTGTTTCGAGCGAATAAACTGGTCGTTTACACGACTCTGATACTGCAAAGCGAACCAATATGGACCGTCACGATCATATTCTGATTGCCCGACGCAAACGCTATCGCGCGCGTACAAACCGTCCGCGGCCCGTGGCTTTCGGCTTGGCCAGGCGCTGCTTTTTCGTATTGCTTGCGGGCGCCTTCTTGACCGCAGCCGGCGTCGGCATTTCCATTGCCGCCGGCGTCGGCATCTACAATTCATATGCCGCCCAGTTGCCAGACGCCAGTGTGATCGAAGCCCAGCAGGATGAGTTTGAGACTGTGCGCATCTATGACCGCACTGGTCAGAACTTGCTCTATGAAAGTGTGGACCCGCGCCCATTCCGCGGCGACCGCACCTTCGTCGAGTTGGACGAGATGTCGCCGTGGGTCTACAAAGCGGCCGTCGGCCTGGAGGATCGCAACTATTGGGAGAATCCGGGCATCAACCTGCGGGGTCTCTTCCGCGCTTTCGTTTCCAATCTGCAAGGCGGCGCAGTCCAGGGTGGATCTTCGATCACCCAGCAGCTGGTCAAGAATATCGTGATCTCGCCGGAAGAGCGGGCGCAGCAGAGCTATGCACGCAAGATCAAAGAGGTGATCCTCGCTCTGGAGGTGACCCGGCGCTACTCCAAAGAGAAGGTGTTGGAGTGGTATTTGAACTACAACTTCTACGGCAATCTGGCCTATGGCGTCGAAGCGGCCAGCCAAGTCTATTTTGGCAAGAGCAGCGACGAATTGGGAGTCGCCGAAGCAGCGATGCTGGCGGCCATCCCACAGTTTCCGGCGTTGAACCCCATTGATGCGCCGGAGGAAGCCAAGCGCCGTCAAGGGATTGCGCTTCAGGCGATGGCGGACGCTGGCTATATCACCCAAGCCGAGGCGGATGCTGCATTTGTGGAGGAGCTTTCGCTACGCAAGTCCGTGGCAGAACGTTTCGACATCCTGACCGCGCCCCATTTTGCGCTCTATGTGCTGGATCAGATCAAGAGGGAATACAACACAGTCGACGACCCCTACTTCATCTGGCGCAAAGGGCTGACGATCTACACCACGCTGGATGTGGAGCTTCAGCAATATGCAGAACAGGTGGCGCGCCAACAGGTCGCCACTTTGGTCGAACAAGACAAGAATGCCAGCAACGCAGCCGCAGTCGCGCTGAAGAACGACACCGGCGAGATCTTGGCCATGGTCGGATCGCTGGACTACAACAACGAAGAGATCGACGGACAGGTCAACGTGGCAACCGCCGAGCGCCAGCCGGGGTCCAGCTTCAAACCCTATGTCTATCTGACCGCGCTCCAGCAGGGCATCCCCGCTTCATCCATGATTCTGGATGTGGCGACCGCCTTTCCTCAAGCCGACGGCACCTACTATCGACCGGAAAACTATGACCGCCAATACCACGGACCAACATCTCTGCGCAACGCGCTGGCTCGTTCCTACAACATCCCGGCCATCCGCGTCATGGACCAGGTCGGCGTGGCCAATGCGCTGCGCACAGCCCACCGGATGGGTATCAACGGGCTGGATCGCGGTCTCAATTTTTATGGATTGAGCCTGGTGCTGGGCGGCGGTGAAGTCGCCTTGCTCGACCATACCTATGCCTACAGCGTCTTTGCCAACCAGGGTGTCATGGTCGGGGAGCCGATCTTGCCTGCGGAAGAGCGCTCCGGCTTTAGGAGTTTGGATCCTGTCTCGGTCCTACAGGTACGCGACAGCGATGGCAACATTCTCAAGAAGTACGAGGCTCCCGAAGCCGAACGGATCTTCAGCGCGGAAGTCGCCTACATCATGGCCGACATCATGAGCGACGATACCGCGCGTGCGCCCTCCTTTGGCGCCAACACCGAGCTAACCTTGCCGGATCGACGCGTCGCAGCCAAGACGGGAACCACCAACGGCTGGAAAGACAACTGGACCATGGGCTTCTCGCCCCAACTGACCGTCGGCGTCTGGGTCGGCAACACCGACAACGAGTCGATGCGCAACGTGACCGGGCTGTCCGGCGCGGCGCCGATCTGGAACGCGCTGATGCGCAAATACCACGAGAATGAGCCAGCGATCTGGTACGATCTGCCACCCGGCGTCACCAGTCGCACGGTCTGCGTACCCAGTGGTCTGCTGCCGACCGACTCCTGTCCGGGCAGCCGCCAGCGGAGCGAAATCTTTGTGGCTGGCACAGAACCGACGATCTCGGACAACATCTGGCAGGCGTTTGAAATCGACAGCGAGTCCGGCAAGCTTGCCTCGCCGCTCACGCCGCCCGAACGCCGCGAGACGCGTGTTTTCGAGATGCTTCCTCAAGAGGCGGCCGACTGGATGCGCGAGAATGGCATCGCACAGCCGCCCGAAGAGGAGACCGAGATCAGCTTGGAAGATTTCGACCCGGATGCCGCGATTACCTCGCCCCAGCTCAATGGATATATCGGCGGCCAGGTCGAGATCAAGGGCAACGCTCGGGGCGGACCCTATCGTCTTGAATTTGGCAGCGGTCTGGAACCCCAGGAATGGACCCAGATCGGCCCCGAACATGGCAATGAAGTGGTCAACGACACGCTGGAAATCTTCGATGCGTCCGGGCTGGCGGAAGGCATCTACACGTTACGGCTTACCGTGAATCGGGGGG
>JAAUPU010000159.1 GCA_012032975.1 Caldilineaceae bacterium
CCGGCCCGCGCACCCAGTCTGCACTGCTGGAGGCGATGGAAGAGCGGCAGGTCACGGTCGATGGCATCACCCGACCGCTGCCCTACCCCTTTCTCGTGCTGGCCACCCAGAACCCTATCGAGTTGGAGGGCACCTTCCCGCTGCCCGAGGCCCAGGTGGACCGCTTCCTGCTGCGCATCGGCATGGGTTATCCCAACCGGGAAGAAGAGCGCGAGATCTTGCATCGCTTTCGCATCTCCAGTCCATTGGCCACCATTCAGCCGGTGGTCGACACGGAGCAGATCCGCAGCGCCAATCGCGCCTGTCGCGATGTCTTCGTCCATCCCGCGCTGGAAGAATACATCCTCGACCTGATCGCGGCTTCGCGCAGCAGCGAGATGCTCGCTTTGGGCGCCAGCCCACGGGGCACCCTTGCGCTCTATCGCACGAGCCAGGCGTTGGCAGCGATCCATGGGCGTGGCTACGTCATCCCCGACGACATCCAGAAGCTGGCCTTGCCGGTGTTGGGCCATCGCCTGATTCCAAGCCTGGAGACGCGCCTCCACGAACGAACGGCGCAGGATCTGGTCGCCGCGTTGGTCGAATCGACCGTGGTCCCCGTCGAGGAAGTCTGGAGCGAGCCGCAGCCCACGCATGGAACCGGCTCTGGTGGATCGTCATCGGCGTCCTGACATTTGTCAGCGTACTACTGCGCAGCGAACTGCTCCTCTTGATGGGTCTGATTCTCGCCCTGTTGGCCGGCTCCTCCTACCTCTGGTCGCGCTACTGCCTGACCGCCGTCTCCTTTCAGCGCCGTTTTGACAGCAATCGTCTCTACTTCGGCGAAGAGACCCACCTCTACATCCAGATCGTCAACGCCAAACCGTTGCCCCTCAGTTGGCTGCGCGCCGATGACGAAATCCCCGTGGCCTTGGAACCGATCTCCGACCATCGCTCGCGCGCCCACACGGCCGGTCGCCAGCGGCTGATCATCGCGCTTTCGCTGCGCTGGTACGAGCGAGTCACCCGCAGGTACACGATCAAAGGTCTGCGCCGCGGGGTGTGGCGATTTGGCCCCGCCCAGTTGCGCTCCGGCGACATCTTTGGCTTCGACATCCGCCGCGAGCTGGTCGAGAAGATCGACACGGTGATCGTCTATCCGCGCATCGTGCCGGTGACCGCGCTGGGGCTGCCGGCGCGCCAGCCCATCGGCGATTTCGTCAGCCGTCGGCGCATGTTGGACGACCCCATGCGCTGATGGGCGCACGTGAATATGCCCAGGGCGACAGCTTTCGCCACATCCACTGGAAGGCGACTGCGCGGCGACAGTCGCTCCAGACCAAGGTCTTCGAGCCGTCCAACTCCAGACCGCTGGCGCTCTTTCTGAATGTCAACACCCATGCCAATTACAGCGATGGCTACGACAGCGAACTGCGCGAGTTTGCCATCTGTGCAGCCGCTTCGATCACGCGGCAGGTGTGGGCCGATGGACAGGCGGTCGGCCTTTTCACCAACGCGCTGATGCCCGGCGCAGGCAGTCCGATCCGCATCCGACCCCGTCAGGACGCAGGCCAGCTCATCCGCATGTTGGAAGCGCTGGCCTACATCGACGGCTTTGGTCGCTGGCCCATCGAAACCTTGCTGCGCGCGGAGTCCAGTTCGCTCCCATATGGCTCGACCGTCGTCGTGATCAGCGCGCTGGTCAGCCCCCATCTCCGTCAGATGTTGCTCGACCTGCGGCGTCGCGACTACGGCGTCAGCCTGGTGACCCTGGGCGATGGCCAGTTGGAGAAGCCGATGCCCGGGATTTTTCACCGTCACATCGGCGCACACGAGGAATGGCATGATCTGGATGCGCTGGAACTGGCTTGACAATGGGCTGATGCCGCTGCTGCTGGCGACGCTGCGCGCCTGCTGGCTCTGGCCGTGGCTGGCGCTGTTGTCCAGTGTACTCTCCCCCCAATATGGCCTGCCGCCGCTCGGTTTCCTGGCCATCATCGCACTGCCCATTCTCAGCTTTGCCGCCGCGCGCGGTCTAGCTGGCTATGTTGAACGACGCTTGCCGCAGACCCAACTGGCTGCAACCCGATTCCCGTTCTGGGCGCGGCTGCTCATGGCGTTGTTGGGTCTGATTGCCATCCTCTTCATGCTTTGGTGGCAATTCTACCGTGGGACGTATGCCCTTTCAGATGGCGTCTGGATCGAGATGCTGGGTGACAGCCTGGTCCATTGGCAAGTGGATCTGCCGCCCCAGGTTTTGACCTTGATCGCGGTGGCCTATCTTTGGCTGCGCGGCATGTTGGATGCGGCCAAGCAGCTCTCCCATGACGATGTGTGGAGTACCTTTGTCTCCGGCGCGCTGGCCTGGGCGCTCTATCTGGTCCTCACCCACCTCGGCGGCGTCGCGCTCGACCCCTATGCTACGATCCTTGTCGTGAGCTTCTTTGCCCTCGGCATGGCCGGGCTGGCTTTTACCAGTTTGAAGATCACCGTCGGGCTGGACCGCGCGTTGGGCATGGATCGCAATCGGCCTGCGCGTCAGGCGAGTTTCAACCGCTACTGGCTGCTCAGCGTGGTGACCGTTATCGTCGTGTTGATCAGCCTCGGACTGTTGATCGGTGCGCTGGTTGCGCCGGATACCCTGGCTCGCGTGCTGGACTTGGCGCGCACCCTGTTGGGTTACGTCGGCTATCTCATCGGCCAGGTGCTGATCGTGGTCGGCTATGTGCTCTTTGTGATCGCCTACTACATTGCGCTCCTGTTGCGTCCGCTCTTTCAACGGCTGTTGGCTTTGCTCTTCAAAGAGCGACCGCCGGAGGAGATGCAGGCGCTGGAACCTGCTCCGACGCCCCAGGCCTCGTTGCCCGAACCGGTCGATGTGCCGGACAGCTACCGTTGGGCCGGCCTGGCGTTGATCGTGCTTGTGATCCTGGTTGTTTTCGCCCTGGCGCTGCGCCGCTTGCGCGCGGCCGAGAGCGAAGAAACTGACGAGGTTCGCGAGTCGATCCTGACTGCGGAACTGCTGCAGAGCCAATTTGGCGGTCTGTTGCGCGGCTGGCTCGACCGGCTGCGTGGCGGTGGGGTTGTCAGCCCATTCCTTTCCCTGGACGGCGAAACCGACAGCCGCCGCGCGATCCGCCAGGTCTACCAGGATCTGCTGGCCGCAACCGCAGGGCAAGGCCAGCCGCGCGAACGCAGCCAGACGCCCACCCACTTTGGCGTCGAACTGGGGCGGCGGTATGCGCGCCACGCACAGGCGCTGGTCGCCATCACCGAGGCCTATCTCTTCGCCCGCTACGCACCGGAAGCACCGCCCCTGTCGGTAGCCGAGCAGACCCAGACGCAGTGGGCCGCGATGCGTGGCGACTTGACGGGAATCGATGAGGATAGGGATGGAGATTCCCAACCTTCAACTTCTTGACATCGCGAGCAGGGCAATAGTAGGCTGAATGAGATTAAGATGTATCACTCACTTTTCCTTGAGGATCACCCATGACCGCACGCTTCAGAACGATGCAGCGCGGCGCACCCCCTGTGCGTATGCCGACGCCGGAGCACGAACAGATCGAGCGCCTCGTCGCGCGGCTGTGCCATGAACATCGCGTCGATGCGTCCGCGGTGCGGGTGGTGAGAGCGCCGCTGCGCATCTGCCCGCTGGGCGCGCACATCGACCATCAACTCGGCATCGTCACCGGCATGACAATCGACCACTCGATCTTGCTGGCCTTTGCGCCCGCGGCCGATGGCGTGGTCCACATCGACAGCGAGAACTTCGCCAGTTCAGCCACCTTTGATCTCGAAAATGTGCCGCCGCGAGTACAGGGAGATTGGGGAAACTATCTGCGCGGCGCGGTGCTCGCGCTGCAACAGAGCCACCAGTTGAGCCGCGGTCTGGTCGGCGTGGTTGGCGGCGACATGCCGATTGGCGGGCTGAGTTCATCGGCCGCGGTGACCATCGCCTATCTGCTGGCCTTCGAGTCGATCCACGATCTGCGCCTCTCTGCCGAGCAGAACGTGGCGCTGGCTCGCTACACGGAAAATGTCTACATCGGCCTCAACAACGGTATCCTCGACCAAACAGTGATCCTTTGCAGCGCACCCAACCATCTGACCCGCATCGACTGCCAGAGTGTGGCCATCGACCAGGTGCCTTTTGCCGCCGACGGAATTGCCAATGAAATTGTGGATGAAATTGCCGATCAACCTGCTGCTCAGCCGATGCAACCCTTTGAAATCCTGACTGTCTACTCCGGCGTGACCCACTCGCTGGTTGGCTCCGACTACAACAGCCGCGTGGCGGAATGCCAGGTGGCCGCCACGCGGCTGCGCGAATTTGCAGGGCAACCGGCGCTGCCCGCTGCCCGTCTGCGCGACGCCGACGAAGAGGTTTTTCGGACAGAGGCAGATCGTTTTGCCGGCAGGACCGCGCAAGCGCGCCCAGCACTACTTTGGCGAGATGGCGCGCGTCCGACAGGGCATCGACGCGTGGCGCGACGGCAACATCGGTCGTTTTGGCGACCTGGTCAGTGCTTCGGGCGAAAGCTCGATTGTCAACTACGAATGTGGCAGTCCGCAACTGATCACCCTCTATGAGCTGCTATGCGACGCGCCCGGCGTCTATGGCGCCCGTTTCAGCGGGGCCGGCTTTCGCGGCAACTGCATCGCGCTCATCGACCCGGCCAAGCGGGACGAGATCGCGGCCGCCATCCACCGTGGCTATCCCCAATCTCATCCAGCCGAGGCGGACAAGTATAGCATTCACTTCTGCCGCTCCGATGGTCCCGCCGAAGTCATGGCAGATGCGGCACTGACCTGGAAAGAGCGCTAACATGCAGGGTGTGATTTTGGCCGCGGGCAAAGGCTCGCGCCTCCATCCGTTGACCCTCAAGCGCAGCAAGGCGATGATCCCCATCCTGGCAAGCCGATGGTCGAACGGGTCATGGAGACGCTGGTCGAGAATGGCGTCCACCGATTTGTCATGCTGGTCAGCAGTGTGGATAGCGAAATCCGCAGCTATTTTCAGTGCGAATCGACGCTGGAAGTGGAGATCGACTTCGTCGTCCAGCCAGAGCGACTGGGCATGGCCAACGCCTTAAGCCTGGCCGCGCCGCTGCTCCACGGACCCTTTGTCATGTCGGCCTGCGACAACCTCACGCCGCCTGACCATGTGGCCGACCTCTTGGCCACCCATCGCCGCGTGGATGCGTTGGCCACCCTCAGCCTCATGGAGATCGACCGCAGCCAGGTCAGTCGCACGGGCATCGTAGAATGGCGCGAGGGCGTGGTCAAACGCATCATCGAAAAGCCAGCGCCGGAAGAGGCGCCCTCCAATATCTCCAGCCTGCCGCTCTATGTCTTTGCCCCCAGGTTGCTCGACTATTTGCCCGATGTGCAGCTTTCCCCGCGCGGCGAATACGAACTCCAGGATGCGATCCAGATGTTGATCGAGCGCGATGGGCGGGTGACCGGCGCGTTCACCGCGTCCCGGCTCCAGCTCACCAACGCCGACGACCTGCTCGCGCTCAATCGCCATTATCTTGAAGCCGACGGGGATCGTCCCCAGCTTTCACCCAGCAACATCGGCCGCCAGACCCAGTTGATCACCCCGCTGCGCATTGAAGCGGGCACCACCATCGGCCCGGATTGTGTGATCGGCCCGCGCGCCTACATCGAGCGCAACTGCACCATCGGCGCGGGCGTCGTCATCAGGGACGCCGTCGTCCTGCGCAACACCCATATTCCCGACGGCGCGCAGATCATCGACCAGGTCGTCTCATAGCTGTCGCGTTGTATCGCCAGACTTGCCATCCCGTCATCTTCTCATCCTATCTTCGGCCCAGGAGGAACCATGCCCCACTTCTATCGTTTCGACGAGATCGCCCGTCTGCCGTTGCCAGGCGACAACGTTGCCATCGCTACTCAGAAGCTGGAGGCAGGCGTCTGTCTTGAATATGGAGGCGACACCCATTGCCTGAGCCACACCGTCCTGGAAGGGCATCGATTCGCGGTGCAACCCATCGTGGCCGGCGAGCCGCTGCTTTCGTGGGAACTGCCCTTTGGCGTCGCCACCCGCGACATCGCGCCCGGCGAATATGTCTGCAACGAAAGCATGTTGAGCGCGTTGGCCGGTCGCAGCGTGCGTCTGGATCTGCCATCCGCGGCCAACTTTGAGGACCGCATCGAACCCTATGTTTTGGATGAAGCTTCCTTCACACCCGGCGACCGCCTGCCCCAATATGCCGAAACGCGCACCTTTGAGGGTTATCGCCGGCCGGGTACGCGGGGTGTGGGTACGCGTAACACCATCGTGCTGCTGGGCGTTACCTCGCGTGCGGGCAGCTTTGTCAAGCAGTTGGAGGCGCGCACCGCGCACCTGGCCATCGACCACGCCCGCATCGATGGCATCGTCGCCGTGGCCCACACCGAAGGCGACGCAGTGGCCGGCGGCGGCCTGCCCAACAACCTCGACATGCTGCTGCGCACGCTGGCGGGCTTTATGGTCCACCCCAACGTCGGCGCGGTCCTTGCCGTCGATTATGGTCTGGAAGCGGTGACCGGCGCGATGTTGCGCGACTTTATGCTGGCTAACGGCTATCCGCTGGACGATGTGCTGCATCAGTTTTTCAGCCTGAGCGGAACCTTTCAGGCCAATCTGGAGCAGGCGGAATCCATCGTCTCTGGCTGGCTGGACCAGGTCAACAACATCCAGCGCACGCCTGAATCGCTGGCCCATCTCAAGATTGCGTTGCAGTGCGGCGGGTCGGATGCCTTCTCCGGCATCTCTGGCAACCCGTTGG
>JAAUPU010000160.1 GCA_012032975.1 Caldilineaceae bacterium
AAGAACAGGATTGTCATCCCCAAGACGATTGCCAGGGCCGTGATTACATCGAGGTTGAGAAAGAGATCGCGTTTCATAGTCGTTGTTTCTTCCGATTCTGGTGATGGAGAGGTTGATCCAGCTTGTCTACGATTGGCTACTTTCGTCGATCTCTTTGCGAATCGCTTCGATCTGCGAGGAGAGCGCGCTGTCCATTGTTTCACTGCGGCGCAGTCGTTCTTTGAGCAACGCCAGTTCTACCAACATTTGCAAGCGGTGGGCCTCCAGCCGGGCCGCGGGCTTGCGCCGGTGAAGGGGTCGATGCCAGCGACCCACCAACAAGCCGAATTCGTCCGCGCTCAAGATCGAGCCGACCTCGCCGGAGAGTTCACGCTGAATGCAGCCCCTTTCATGTTGCCAGGCCAAGAGGACTGCCAGCAGGACCAGACCGACTCCTGCGCCCGCCACCGCCAGGCTCAACAGAAAGCCGACCGCGTAAACTTCCACAATGCCCACGCCCAGGTTGTGCAGGCCGTGGGTCAACATGGCCGCGCAGAGACCCACCACAGGCCAGAGCAATCGCCCGCGGCGCGACGTTGCCTGATGGGACAGGCCAAAACCGATGCCGATCAGCGCCGTGTAGAAAGCGTGGCTCAGACCGAACATCACCGCACGCATCAGGACCACCACCGTAAAATTGCCAAAGCCGCCCTCATCAAACGCGCCGATGAAGTAGAAAAAATTCTCGGTCATGGCAAAGCCAAAGCCGATCAGCGCGCCATAGATCAGCCCATCCAGCACGCCGTCAAATTCATACGGAAAGAGCCAAAAGATGGCCAGCAGCGCCGCGCCTTTGGCCACTTCCTCGACGATGGGTGCAATCAGCGCGCCATCGATCAGCGCGCCCTGCAATGTGTTGGGCGCGCTGATCAAGCTTTCGCCCAACAGCACCTCGCCGAAGATGCTGACCGCGATGGCCGGGATCGCGCCCCAGAGGAAGGCCACCGCGGCCAGCCACCACGGCTCCCGTTCATAACGGTCCGCCCAGTAGAAGAGCAGCACATAGAGCAGCGTGGGGATCACGGCTGCGACCAGGCTCAGCCAGAGCGCCAGCAACACTTTGTTACTTGCCTTTCGTCGTCCAATCCAAAACCACCCGCATCGACCGCCGCGAATTGGGTGGTTTTCTCGTTTACGTAGGCTTCTGCCAGTGCCTCAACAGGTGGGGCAACACGATGGGGCTGTGCCTGAAAATGTCGGAGCAGGTTCAGGGTCAATCCGATTTGGGCGCCCTCTCTTCGGCCACAAAGCCAGGCGCTTCGGACCAGGTGTGGGCCGAAGTATAGCATAGTTGACTGGGGTTCATGGTATGGAAGCTTTTCGGCGGGTTGCTGACCAACAGAGGATTCCGGGAATAGGCCACAAACATGGCGGGTCTTCCAGACATCTCCCAGCCTGTTCCCGGAATCTTGCGCGGTGACCATTGCAAGAAAATGACTATCCACTAAGTTACACAAAGCTGCACGAAGAACCAGGTCAAATCTTGGTGTTCCTTCGCGCCCAAGGGCGGTTGCCTTCCAGGCGCGCTTCGTGGATGCTTTTAATTTTCGATTGGCCAGTGTCCAGCAAAACCACGCGCATCGATCTCTGATCACACGCGCGGCGAAATATTCACAACCACACACTGATCGGCGATAATTGGGCCTCCTGGCGGTCTACCGAATGCCGAATCTGTGCTCGGCCGACAGCTCACCTTCACCCGCCTCCCACCCATTCGAGAAGACCGTGACCACAAACCGAGCTACCCTTCTGATTATAAGTCTGTCGATTTTCCTGCTGGCCGCCTGCAATACGCTGATGCCGCCGCCGACGCGAGGCAAGCGCGCGGCAGTGGACGCCCCCTTCACGCTGGCCGCCGGAGAGTCCATCGCGCTGGCCGGCGAGCCGTTGACCTTTGTGCTGGAGAAGCTGGGTGGATGACCGCCGCTGTCCAAGCGGCGAAACGTGCGCAGAGCCGGGGTCGGTCAAGGTGCAAGTGGCGCTCTGGCGACCCGGCCACTCGACCGCGTACATGACCTTTGCCGTTCACACCGATGCCGAGGGCAACGTGACAGAGGCTGCGTCGGAGGGCGCGTTCAACGGCAAGGTAGGCCCCTTTCTCGTGACGTTGACCGGTGTCACCCCCTATCCGCTGGCCAAAGAACGGACGACGTCCAGCGATTATCAGGCGTCGTTTACGGTTGGCATCGACCCGCTGGCGCTTCCCGACACCGACGCCGACATGCACGTGGTCACCGATGCGCCCTTTATCCTCGCGCCTGGGGAGCAGGTCACTCTTGTGGGGCGGGATGACGCGTTGCGATTGGAGGGTGTGGTCGATGGGCGCTGCCCCACAAGCGGGGGATGTGCCGACCCGGGCAGCGGAGCCGCAACGGTTGCGCTGCACTGGGTTGCCGGTGAGGATGCGCCGGTCTGGATCCTGCTCACAGCCGACACATCGGAGAAGGGCGCGGTGTTGGACGAGGGCTGGCCCATGGAACCTTTCCTCTTCTACGACGGCGTGGGCATTCGCCTGGTGCGTATCGATCCGGTTCCGCTCACTGGCGACGAAATCCCGCAAAGCGATTATCGGGTCACTTTCGCATTGGAGGCCAGCCCGCGCATGCCCAGCGGCAGCGAGTTTGCCGACCCAGGCGAGCCGTTCATGCTGACGCCAGACCACACCGCGGTGATCGGCCAGGACGAGCTGCGCGTGCGCTTCGACCAGGTGGTGGAAGAGAGCCGCTGCCCGCAAGGCGCGTCTTGCATCCAGGCAGGCAAGGTGCGGGTGGCGGTCACCGTGGCCAGCCCTGGCCAGCGCATGACGAGCTATCTGCTCAGCGGCGAGGGTGATGAAACAGGGCTGCTCACATCGCTGCCCACCATCATCCACGATAGCTTTACGGTGCAGTTGCTGCGGGTCGCGCCCTACCCCGAAGCCGCAGAAGCCAGCGCCCGAGGCATACGAGGCAACCTTCGTGGTGGTGGACCCAGCGCCCCAGCCCACGCCGACCGCGGATCTGTCACAGATCCAGTCGCTGCCGCTGCTCTGCGTCCACTTCCTGGCTTCGATCCGGGCCACGGATGGCGCCGCCGCCGAGGAGGTGATCCAGTTTACAACGCCGGTGGATAAGAACGCGGCGCGCGATTATGGCCAGGTCCATGCGCTCTGCAACAAGCCCTTTGGCCCGGAGTGGGTCCATGCCGGCCGCAGCGAAGCCGAGGTCGTCGCGGACTATCTGCCGCTCGACCAGCCGTTCTGGATTTGGGACGGCATGGCCGGCAGCCTGGCTGTGTACGCGCCGTGAGCGCAGAGTGGATGACCGGTCCAATGTGGACAACGCGAAGAGTCCCCGTCATCGACGGGGACTCTTCTGTGTAGCGCATACGGGATTCGAACCCGTGTCTCTGCCTTGAGAGGGCAGTATCCTAGGCCCCTAGACGAATGCGCCACATTGGTGGGCAACCTAGAACGTCAAAAGTGTACGATGTTCACCCCTCATTGTCAAATTGAAGCGGGTTTATCCGGTCGAAAAGCCGCCTCTTGCGGCGTGGTTTGTCCGGCCCGATCATGCTTGTGAATCCGTCGTGAATGGGTATAATGACGGCCATGTCAGAGCCAACAACCTACCTCCTGCATTGCGGGTTCGAATCCCGCCTGGGCCGAAGGGCATATTCGCTGCCGGACCAGAAGCTACGATTGAAAGGAGCCTCACGTGTCCCATTCACCCAAACAGATCACACGCGGCCTGGATCGGGTGCTGCACAAAGTCGAGAAGCCGGCGCGCTACACCGGCGGCGAACTCAACAGCATCACCAAGGATTGGTCCGACCCGGCGATCTGCGCCAAGATCGCGCTCGCCTTTCCCGACATCTACGAACTGGGCGGCAGCAATCTGGGTCTGATGGTCCTCTACGACCTGATCAACCGGCGCGACGATCTGCTGGCCGAGCGGGTCTTCTGCCCCTGGCCAGACTTCGAAGCCCTCATGCGTCGCGATGGCATTCCGCTCTTCGGCCTGGAAAGCCGTCACCCCTTGGCCGACTTCGACCTCCTCGGCTTCAGTCTGCCCTACGAGCAACTCTACACCAACGTGCTGACCATGCTCGACCTGGCCGGGCTGCCGCTGCGCGCCGCAGACCGGGACGCGCTTCATCCACTGGTGATCGCCGGCGGCTCTGGCTGCTACAACCCGGAGCCGATGAGCGCCTTCTTCGATGCGATGGTCATCGGCGAAGGGGAAGAGGTCATCTTCGAGGTGATCGAGACGCATCGCGCGTGGAAGTCCGAGCCAAAACCCGGCTTGGTTGCGGAGCGGGATGCCGGCTCTCCACATCCCGCTCGGGTCCGTCTCTGGGAACGGCTCGCGGCCATCCCCGGCGTCTATGTCCCCCATTTCTACGACGTAAGCTATGCCGCCGACGACACGATTGCAGCGGTGCGACCCAATCACCCTGACGCCCCAGCCGAGCTGCTCAAGCGGGTGGTGACGGTGATGCCGCCGCCGGTGACCCGCTTTATCGTGCCCTTCATCGATGTCGTCCACAACCGCGCGGCCATCGAGATCATGCGCGGCTGCACGCGCGGTTGCCGCTTCTGTCAGGCGGGCATGATCTTCCGCCCGGTGCGCGAACGACCGGTGGAGGAGGTGCTGACCGCAGTCGAGGAGATGATCCAGCATTGCGGCTTCGAAGAGGTCAGCTTTCTGAGCTTGAGCAGCAGCGATTACACCTTTGTCGAGGAGTTGGTGCGGCGCACGGTGGAGCGCCACGGCGCCAAAAAGTTGAGCATCGGCCTGCCCAGCCTGCGCATCGAGAGCTTTAGCGTCGGCTTGATGGAGCTGCTGGAAAAGGGCCGACGGCGCTCTGGCTTCACCTTTGCGCCTGAAGCAGCCAGCGACCGGCTGCGCGATGTGATCAACAAGCCGATTGCCTCCGCCGACCTGTTGGCCACCGCCGAGGAGGTCTACAGCCGCGGCTGGACCACCATCAAGATGTACTTCATGATCGGCCATCCGACCCAGACCCTGGAGGATGTGCAGGCCATCGCCGACCTCTCCCAGGCGGTGCTTGCGGTGGGCCGACGCGTGCTTGGCAACAAGGCCAAGGTGCGCATTGGTGTCAGCACGCTGGTGCCCAAGCCGCACACGCCCTTCCAGTGGGTGCCCATGGAGGAGGAACGTGTGATCGAGGCGCAGATCGACCTGCTCAAACAGGAGCTGCGCGGCCCGGGCCTCTACTTCACCTGGAACAACCCGGAGGAGACGCTGGTCGAAGCATTCCTGACCCGCGGCGACCGTCGCCTGAGCGACGTGATCCAGCGGGCGTGGGAGCTGGGCGCCAAGCTGGAGGGGTGGGGTGAATACTTCAATTTCGGGGCTTGGCAGCAGGCCTTTGATGAATTGGGCCTGGAGATGGATTGGTACGCGCGGCGAGAGCGCACCACCGACGAAATCTTGCCCTGGGAGCATATTTCCGCCGGGCTGAAGAAGCAATTTTTGGTCGACGAATATATCCACACTTATCAGGGCGCGGTGGTGGATGACTGCCGCGAACACTGCTTCAGTTGCGGCATTTTGGGTCTCTTCAAGCAGCAGCGGCTTGAGTCCGCGGACGACGATTGGGCCTGCCCCGCGTTTGGCCGCGACAAGCCACGCCAGCCAGTGGATGTCACGCCGATCCCGCTCTATTTCAACGACGAGATGTCGCCGGATCGACAGGGCCAGTTTGCCGAGCGCGTGCCCAGCGTCGCTTTGGCACGGTGAGCCTGGGCGATCCGTCGCGCACGGCGACGGACCAGGAACTTTTGGCGGCAGGCAGCGATGGTTGACGGAACAAGACAGGCGCCGGAATACGAAACGAACAATGCCGACTTGCCCACCGAGGATGTAGCTCGGCAACGGGTGCGCATCACCTATGAAAAGGGCGAGGGCGATCAAATTCATCTCGCACCAGGACGAGTTTCGCCTCTGGGAGCGCACGCTGCGCCGTGCAGAGCTGCCGCTGCTCTACAAACAGGGCTTCAATCCCCAGCCGCATATCCAGTTTGCATCGCCGCTGGGCGTCGGCTTCAGCGGTGTTCGTGAATGGCTCGACATCACCTTCAGCCCACCGATCCCCCTGCCCGAACTGGGCGAGCGCATCAAGGCCAAGCTGCCGCCTGGCGTCACCCTTCATGCCATCGAAGAGGTGCCCCTAAAGACGGAGGCGCTTCAGAATCTGCTGATCGGGGCGGACTACACCATCTTGATCTACGCCGAGCCAGGGGAAATCTCTCAGGGGCTGATCGAAGCGAGGATCGCTGCGTTTCTGGATCGCACGGAAATCTGGCGCGAGCGGGAGCGCAAGGGCAGGGCCTATTCCTACAATCTGCGACCGCTGGTCTTTGAGCTGCGGTATGTGGGGTATGACAACGAACGCGAGGAACATCGGATCTTCTTGCGGGTGCAACAGAGGTCGGGCGCAACCGGGCGACCCGATGAAGTCGTAGATGCGCTCGAATTCGACCACCTTGCCCGCATGTTGCGCCGGGAGCGGCTCTATCTTGGCAACAATGGGGATGATGTCGCGACCTTTGCGGCCTATCCAGTGGTGGAGAAGGCGGATGTCGCCGCGAAACCCAAACAGGGCAAGCATCGCAGCCAGAAACAGCCAAACAGATCAGCCAGCAGCGGTGGTCGAACCATTGGGGAGCGCGCTGCCGACGAATTTGATTAGGGTGTGTGCAAAGTGAGTTGTAGCAGTCTGGGATT
>JAAUPU010000161.1 GCA_012032975.1 Caldilineaceae bacterium
AGCATTTCATGCCCTCGGTACCCATGGAAATGCCATCGCTGACACCAATGGTGTGAAAGATCAGCCCGACCAGTCCGGCCTCAATGGTCCCGGCCTTGACCTCCGCGGCCAGGTCATTGAGGTGCATGTTGCAGGTATTGCCCTCCCAGCCCAAACTGGCGATGCCCACCTGTGGCTTGCGCATGTCCTCATCGCTCAACCCGACGCCGTAGAGCATAGCCTGGGAACCAACCTGCGAGCGCACTTGGGTGAGCTGGCTGCTGTACTTGTTAAGTTGTCCATTCTTGGTCATCACGGCCACGATTGATTTCTCCTTTGAACGATGGTTGTGGGTATGATACGATCAGTTCACGGATTGGCGCAGGAAAGGAGCCGAAAAATGGCAGTCCCTTTCGAGACACCACTCGTTGAAATTTGGTCTGTCTATACGGCTGCACTGCACACAGGTGTTCAGCCGCGGATTACACGAATTGAAACGAACTTCCTCTCTGGGGCCGACAAAGCAATTCGTGCGAATTCGTGCAATTTGTGGCAAAAGGCCTTTCCAGCACAGGCTGCTATTTACTCGCCGACAAAGCCGGTTCTGATACAAGCCGCTCGCCATCAGACGGTTCAGCGTTTTCCTGAGCAGGTTGCCTGCGCTCAGTGTCCGTCAGCGGTGTCCGTCAGCGGTGTCCGTCAGCGGTGTCCGTCAACAGGAAATATTCCACCGAGTCGGCCAGAGCGATCCAGCTTGCCTCGATGATATTGGTGCTGGCCCCCACCGTATTCCACGACCTCTCGCCATCGGTGCAGTCAATCAGCACCCGCACGACCGCGGCCGTGCCTTGGTCGCTGTTCAGAATGCGCACCTTGTAGTCGGTGAGATGCATCTCCTCCAGCCGCGGGTAGAATTGCTGAATCGCCTTGCGCAGGGCAAGGTTCATCGCGTTGACTGGGCCGTTGCCTGCCGCGACTTCGTGGAAAACTTCGTCGCCGACCTGCACCTTGACCGTTGCCTCGGAAAAGATGCCGCGTCCCGCGCGATTTTCCACGTTGGTCGTGAAGTCGATCAGCTTGAAGGGGGGCGTATAATCGTCTTGAGTGCGGCGCAGAAGTAGATCGACGCTGGCTTCGGCGCTTTCAAGGAGAAGCCAGCATTCTCCATCTCCTTGATCTGCGCCAGCACACGCCGCTCCTGCTCGCGGCTGAGACCCTCCAGGCCGAATTCCTCGCGCTTGACCGCGATGTTGTCCTTGCCGCTCAATTCGCTGACCAGCACCCGTGTCTCATTGCCCACCCACGCCGGATCGATGTGCTGGTAGCTCATCGTATACTTGACCACCGCATTGACATGGGTTCCGCCCTTGTGGGCAAAGGCGCTGCTGCCGACAAAGGGCTGGTGTGTGTCTGGATTCAGGTTGGCCAGTTCGCTGACGTAGTGGCTCAATTCGGCCAGTTGCGCCAGCTTTTGCGGTGGAACAACCTGATAGCCCATTTTGAGCTGCAAGTCCGGGATCACACTGACCAGGTTGGCGTTGCCACATCGTTCACCGTAGCCGTTCACTGTGCCCTGCACATGCACACAGCCGTGGCGCACCGCCTCCAGCGTGTTGGCGACGCCGGTTTCGCTGTCGTTGTGGGCGTGGATGCCCAACACCACATCCGCGGACGGTGGTTTCTGACCATTCCCCGCGCCGTTTTCGACGCCTCCATCCAGGCTATGGCCGAGCACCTCGTTTCGTACCACATCGACGGCCTCGGCAATCTGCCAGGGCATCATGCCGCCGTTGGTGTCGCAAAGCACGATGCTGTCCGCGCCGCCAATGATCGCTGCACGCAGTGTCTCCAGCGCGTATTCTGGATTGGCGCGATAGCCGTCAAAGAAGTGCTCGGCGTCGTAGACCAGTTCCTTGCCGTGATCTTTGAGAAAGCGGACGGAGTCGCGAATCATGCGCAGATTCTCTTCCAGATCAGTACGCAGGACTTCGGTCACGTGGAGATCCCAAGACTTGCCAAAGAGCGCGATGACCGGTGTATTGGCCGCAAGCAGCAACTGAATCTGTGGATCGTCAGCCGGGTCGAAATGGGCGCGACAGGTCGAACCGAAGGCGGCCACCTTGGCATGTTTCAGCTTGAGTTCGGTTTGGGCACGGGCAAAAAAATCCATGTCCTTTGGGTTGGACCCAGGCCACCCGCCTTCGATGTAATCCGCGCCGAAGTCGTCCAGACGACGAGCAATGCGCAGCTTGTCGTCGCAACTGAGCGAGACGCCCTCGCCCTGTGTCCCGTCGCGAAGCGTGGTGTCGTACAGTATGATCTGCATTTCAGTTCCTCTTGGAGAGTGGGGCACTCAAGAAATGCGGCATCAGAAGATGTCCGCAATGCTTTCGAAAATTCGGTCGGGCCAGATGGCGCGTCCCAGGTCTCCCTTTTGAAAGCGCCCCGTCTTGACCAGCCAGCCTTGCATACCCATCATCTGCGCGCCGCGCACGTCGATCTCGATGTCGTCGCCGATCATGGCCACGCTGGAGGCGGGCAATGCCAGCTTCTCCAGCACGAGCGAAAAGTAGGCAGAACTGGGTTTGCCGACGACCACGGCGTTGACGCCTGTGGCATATTCCAGCGCGACGACAAAAGGGCCGGCGTCCAGAAAGAGACCCTGTTCGGTGCGCCACATTCTCTTCTTCTGCAAGGCCACCAGTTGGGCGCCGTTCAAGACCGCCCGAAACGCATGGTTTAGCCTTGGAAATGTGAAGCTGGCCCCCATGTCGCCGATGACCACAAATTCTGGCGACTCTTCATCCACATCGATGCCGGCAAATTCCAACTGTGCATCGGGCATCATCAGCGGCATGTAGCTGGTCGCATTCTGGCTGCGAAGGTACTCCGCCGCGGCGTAGGTCGCAGTGAAAAGTTCTTCCTCATCCATGGGAAAGCCCATAGCACGCAGCCGATCCAACATGGTCAGGCGGCAGTAGATGGTTGTGTTGGTGATAATCGGTGGGGAAGTCATCCCGGGCGCGCAGAGACTGGATCGCCTCAAGCGCGCCCGGGATCACCTCGCTGCCGATGGTCAGAACGCCGTCGATGTCGATGAGAAAACCATCGATCGGCGAAAACGTGTCGCTCACAGAAACTCCCCCGCCTTCTCAGCCGGTGTTTTGCAGTCCGGCTGCCACCCCGTTTACAGAAAGTAGAATGGCTTCCTGTAGCTTGGCAGCGTTGGGCGCAAAAGGTTGACTGCGCAGCCGTCGGAGTAGTTCGACCTGGATGTAGTTGAGCGGGTCCACGTAGGGATTGCGCACCCGGATGCTGTGGTGCAGCCAAGGCTCGCCAGCCAACAGTTGATCCGCACCGGTGATGGCCAGAATGGCCCTTTCGGTGCGCGCGTATTCTTCGGCAATGTCGTCGAAGACCAGGCGCCGGGTCTCGCCGTCGGTCAGTTGGGCATAGAGCGACGAGATGGCCATGTCGGACTTGGCCATGCCGAGCTGGATGTTGTCGATCACGGTGCGCAAGAAGGGCCATTCTCGATAGATCTTGCGCAGATTCTCGATTCTCCCACCTGCTTCTTGCTCGCCAAACCAGCCTTCCAGAGCGCTCCCCACGCCATACCAACTGGGCAAATTCACGCGCGATTGTGTCCAGGCAAAGACCCAGGGAATCGCGCGCAGATCGCTGATATCCTGGGTTGCCTTGCGTCGCGCCGGCCGCGAGCCGATATTGAGCGCGTCGATCTGATCGATGGGCGTCGCCTCGTGAAAATAGGTCAAGAAGGCCGGCTTTTCTACCAGCGAACGATACTTGCGATAGGCGCGCTCGCTCAGCTCATCCATCAGCGCCGACCACTCTTCCTCGTGAGGAAAGTTCGGGCGCTTGCCGCTGGAAAGCAAGACCGCGCTGATGATCTGTTCCAGATGGCGATGGGCAATTGCCGGATTTGCATAGCGGCTGCTCACGACCTCGCCCTGCTCGGTCACCTTGATCCGGCCGCGCACCGATTCGGGCGGCTGGGCCAGGATGGCACGGTTGGCCGGTCCACCGCCGCGTCCAAGGGTGCCGCCGCGGCCATGAAAAAGGGTCAGCCGCACGCCAAACTCATCGCAAGTCTTGGCCAGCGCACGCTGCGCCTGGAAGAGCATCCAGTTGGCCTGAAGATAGCCGCCATCCTTGTTGGAGTCGCTATAGCCGATCATGATCTGCTGATAATTGCTGCGTTCGGCCAGATGCAGCCGGTACGAGTCATTTCTGAACAGATCGCGCATCAGCCGGGGCGCGGCTTTGAGATCGCTGACTGTCTCGAAGAGAGGCACAATATCGATTGCCCCGAAGAGTCCCGCATCCTTGGCCATCAGCAGCACTTCGAGCATGTTGCTCACCGACTTGGTCATGCTGATGATATAGGACTGGACCGCGTCCTCGTCCACCTCGCGGCGCGCCCGGCGAATCAGCCGGAAAAGGGCGATGGTCTCGTTGCTCTCCTCGCTGAAATGCAGCTGCGCGGTGAGGGGCCGTGCGTTGACGATCTCGCGCGTCAGAAACGCAACCTTGTCCAGTTCAGCCAGCGCGTCGTAGTCGGCGAAGATCTGGTAGCGGGCCAACACTTCCGAGATGGCGGCGCGGTGGCGCTGCGCATGTTGGCGAACATCCAGCGTAGCCAGATGGAAACCGAAGACATTCACACAGCGGATCAGGTCAGCCAATTGACCATCCGCCAACCGTTGCCCACCGTGGGCACGTAGGCTGCGGTCGACCAAATGGAGGTCGTGCAGGAATTCATCCACGGCGCGATAGGCGCGCGGATTGGTGGCGCGGTCGTTCCAGGGCTGCTCATTTTCTGAACGCGTCGCCCGCAGGCGGCGAAAGACCATGATCAGCTTCTGACGATAAGGCTCCTGATCGAAGCGATGGAGTACCTCATGCTCCTCCTCCGGAACCAGCTTAAAATCTTCTTCGATGCTGTCCAGCAATTCCTGGGAAACACCGGTGCGGCTGGAAACGCTGAGATGATTGTAGAGGGCGTCGATTTGAATATTGTAGAGGCGCAGGATGAAACCTTTTTTGCGTGCGCAGGGTCTCTTCCGTGACCGTCAGCGTGACGAATGGATTGCCATCGCGATCGCCGCCAATCCAGGAGCCAAAGCGCAGGAAATCAGGGGTCGCGAATGGCTCACCCGGATAGACCTGGGCCAGCGCGTTGTTCAGTTCGTTGTATATTTTGGGCAGTTGATCGAAGAGCGACGCCTCGAAAAAATAGAGGCCGTTGCGCACCTCGTCGAGTACGGTTGGGCGGCGAGAACGGGTTTCATCGCTCTGCCAGAGCAGTACGATGTTTTCGCGCAATTCCTGTGTAAAATGTTCGCGCTCGTCAGGCAGCAGTGACTGACGGTCCAACTGAAAGAGCGCCTCTGCAATCAGCTTCAGTTTTAGCAGGATCGTGCGTCGTTTGGTCTCTGTGGGGTGCGCCGTGAAAACAGGCATGATGAAGAGATCGGCCAGGATGTTGCGAACGGCGGCGGCATCCAGCCCTTCGCTCTTGAGCCGTTGAACGGCGTGCAGGATGGTCTCGCCCATTGCCACACCGCTGGCGTGGGCATCGCGCGCACGCTCGCGAAGCACATGGACGCGCTGCTCCTCTTCGGCCAGGTTCACCAACTGGAAATAGGTGGTGAACGCTTTTAAGACAGCGTGGGTCTTGGGCAGGTCGTCGGCGATCTGCGCGGCCAGTTGGCTGATCTTGTCTGCCGCGCTCTGATCGCCGGCACGCCAACTCTTGGACAGGGCGCGGACCTGCTCTTCGAGGTCGAAGAGATCCTGCCCGCCCTGTTCTACAATCGTGTCGCCGAGCAGATTGCCCAACATCCGGATCGTCGACCGCAACCGATCCTGGTTTTCTTCTGCCAGTCTTGTGCTCGTTGGAGCCACGGGGTCCGACTGCGCAGCCATGCGATTTTGCTCGTGCGCTTCAGCCATCATAAGCGAGCCACAACCAGGTCGCCCATCACCTGCGTCTGCACGACTTCGGAGCCGGTGTCAGCGATATCGGGGGTTCGTACGCCCTCGTTCAGCACGCTGTCCACAGCGTCTTCAATCGCCCGCGCTTCGTTCTCCAAGCCAAGGCTGTGGCGCAACAGGATGGCGGCGCTGAGGATCGCGGCCAGCGGATTCGCTACGCTTTGGCCGGCGATGTCGGCGCGCTGCCGTGGATTGGTTCATAGAGACCCAGCGGAAAGTGCTGGCTGTTCATCACGTCGCCGATGCTGGCCGAGGGCAACATACCCATGGAACCTGCCAGCATGGAAGCTTCATCGGTGAGAATGTCACCAAAAAGGTTGCCGCTCACCACAACATCGAACGATGCCGGCCTGCGGATGAGGTGCATGGCCATCGCATCCACCAGCACATGTTCCACTTCCAACTCGGGATAGTCGGCCAGAACCTCTGTGGCCACCCGCCGCCAGAGGCGACTGGAGGCAAGAACATTGGCTTTGTCCACGCTGGTCAGCTTTTTGCTCCGCCCCATCGCCGCGTCCGCGGCCAGACGCACAACCCGCTCGATCTCTGGGCGAGTGTAGAGCATGGTGTCATAGGCCTCGAATCCCTCCTCGCCGGCCTCTTTGCGGGGACCAAAGTAGATGCCGCCGGTCAATTCACGAATCACAAGCAGATCGACGCCTGCGAGCACTTCCTCTTTCAACGTGCTGGCCGGGATCAGCTGCGGGTGCAGCTTGACCGGGCGCAGGTTGGCGAAGAGGTTCAGCTCTT
>JAAUPU010000162.1 GCA_012032975.1 Caldilineaceae bacterium
CGGAAAACGCTTGAGATGTTCAACGGGGACATCGTGGATGTCAGGGAGTAGGGAGGCGCCGGGTAACGGAGCTGTTCGTCCGCATCCCCGCCTCCAGCAATCGAGAACGAAGCCAGAGGAGAGTTGCAAGTATGGCCAACATCATGAAATTGATGCAGCAGGCAGCTGCCATGCAGAAAAATATGGAGAAGGTCCAGGCCGAGCTCGCCGAGAAGACCATCGAGTTCATGACCGAGGCACGGACAGGACCGTGGCTGGCCAGCGTCAACATCTACGACCCCCACCCGCCCTTCAATCCACCCCAAAGCTACCGAGACCAGTTCGACCCGGCGCAGATGCCCGGTTCTCTCTTTCGCGAAAGCGACCTCGAACAGCAGGGAAAATTGTCCGCTGTCGATTTTCAGTCGAAGGGTCGCCACCCGGACGAGTTGGACATCAAGAGTCCGATTGTTCCATTCTCGCCAATGGACAGCCAGTGGCAAGACAATCCTGCCGTCGGAGCGCGAGATAGCAAGACGCTGCAAGCGGCATATTACGCCATGATCAAATTGATCGACGACCAGCTGGGTCGCATCCTGGATGCGCTTGAAGCCACAGGCCAGCGCGAGAATACGGTCATCATTTTCACCAGCGACCATGGCGAAACCCTGGGCGACCACGGGTTGATCCAGAAGGGATGTCGCTTTTATGAAGGGCTGGTGCGCGTGCCGCTGATCTGGTCATGGCCGGGGCAGTTCGAGGCTGGGCTGCGTTGCGATGCACTGGTCGAGCTGACCGACATCGCGCCGACGCTGCTTGAATTGGCCGGCGAGCAGATGCCCGAACACATGCTGGGCCGCTCGTTGCTGCCCATTCTCAAGGGTGAAGCGACGCCGGCGCATCACCGCGATTTCGTGCGCTGCGAGTATTACGCCGCTCTGGATGCACCCGACGGCAGCTATGCCACCATGATTCGCGACGAACGCTATAAACTGGTCGTCTACCACGGCCACGGCCTGGGCGAACTCTACGATCTGGAAAGCGACCCCGGTGAATTCGACAATCTTTGGGACGACCCCGCCCATGCCCCGCTCAAGCTAGAGCTGATGCAGCGCAGTTTCGACGCCTCCATGCTGGCCATGGACCGCGGCCCGCGCCGCATCGGGCCGATGTAGAGCGCTCCTTGCATCGGCGGAACTGCTCAAGCGTTCCACGAATTTGACGAAATGGACCAGGAGAGATTGGTCGAATTCGTGGAAGGCGTGGCAATCATTGCCTGTCAAGCCCAAGGAAAGAAGCAAAGAAGAGCCTTTTCGATTTACCTTCACTACAGGAAGAGGAGATTGTTAGATGAGATTGCTGCTGTTCGACGATTATCGGCTGGGTGTTCTGGATGGCGACGTCGTCCGCGACGCCACGGCCGCGACCGAGCAATTGGACTTTCACAGCCCGCAGGAGATGATCACGCAGATCGTGACTGGCTGGGCGGCTCTGCAACCGGCCATCGAAGCGGCAGCGGCGGATGGGCCCGGCGTACCGCTGGAGAGTTTGAAGCTGTGCCCGCCGGTGCCGCGGCCCGGTCAGCTGGTCTGCTTGGCCGGCAACTATCTCGAACCGCGCTCGCCGGAACGGTCACCCTTCAACGCGTTCTTGAAGTCGCCCAATTCCGTCATCGGTCATGGCGACACCGTGACCTTGCCAGACGTTGAAGCCAGCGTGTTCCACTTTGAGCCGGAGCTGGCCCTCGTCATCGGCAAGCGCGCCAGCCATCTGCGCGCCGCCGACGCGATGGAGCATGTCTTTGGCTATGTCCAGTTGATGGATGTGTCGGCGCGCGGCTTGCCAGGCGGTTTCTTCCTGGGCAAGAGCTGGCACACCTTTGGCCCCATGGGCCGGTGCTGGTGACGGCTGACGAGATTGCCGACCCGAACCAATTGGGCATTCGACTCTGGGTCAACGATGAGTTGCGCCACGACTTTTCGACCGCGGAGATGGATCGCCACGTGCCCGAACTGCTGGCGGAAGTCACCAAGGTGCTGACGCTGGAGCCGGGCGACGTCGTCTCGACAGGCACCCATCATTTCGGGTTGGCGCCGGTGCAGGATGGGGATGTCGTGCGGCTGGAGGTCGAGGGAATGGGACCGGCGTTGGTGGTCAAAGCCAGCGACCCGTCGGGGCGAAGTTGGTAGGGGCAAAGCGCTGCTTCGCCCTTCGTTTCGCCTTTTCAACTCACCCAGTTTTCGACCCGTAGGTCTGCCGCGTATGCGAAACGCGACCTCAAGTCAAGTGGAGATCACCGATGAAAATCACCGATGTTGTACTCTTTCGCGTCAGCGGTCACTACACCGGCCCGACCTTTCCACCCGGCGACCGCCAGGCCAAGCAGATCGATATCTATCCTGAGTTCAATCGCGAACAACCGGTCGGCACGGCCGGCGCAGAGCCGACCCAAAATGACGCTCGTCCAATTTCCGCGCTCTACGTGGAAATCCAGACCGATGAAGGCGTCTCTGGAATCTGGGGACCGATCGAGACATACCAGACCGGCACGATCCAGGAGACGTTGCGGCCCTATTTGCTGGGCCGGGATCCACTGGCCATCGAGTTGCTCTTTGACCAGATGGTGCGGCTGGACCGGCATGGGCGCTCCGGTTTCTTCATGACCGCAGTCAGTGCGATCGACTGCGCGCTGTGGGATCTGAAGGGCAAGGCGTGGAATCAACCAGTCTTTCGGCTCCTGGGTGGTCCGACCCGTGCCGCGGCCCGCGCTTATGCCAGCATGTTGGGCTTTTCCATTGACCCCGCCGCGGCTGCGCAGAGCGCTCAGGAATACAAAGCATTGGGCTACACCGCGCAGAAGTGGTTCTTTCGCCACGGACCAGGAGACGGCGAGGCGGGCATGGCGCGCAATCTGGCCATGGCGCAGGCCGTGCGCGAGGCTGTCGGCAACGAGTACACGCTGATGTTCGACGCCTTCATGGGCTGGGATGTGAAGTACGCCGAGGCGATGGTGCGCGGGTTGGAACCGGTGCGCCCCTTCTGGATGGAAGAACCGATCCCGCCCGAACGGATCGGTGGTTTTCGCAAGATTCGCGCCGCGGCGCGCGTGCCGATCGCCACCGGTGAACATGTCTACACCCGCTGGCAGACCAAGGAATTGCTGGTGGCCGGTGCGGTAGACGTCTTGCAAAACGACCCGGACTGGACGGGCGGCATCAGCGAGTTGACCAAGATCTGCGCGCTGGCCTCCGCCTTCGAGACGCCGGTCGTCGCCCACGGCCATTCGCTGCTGCCGGCGCTGCATGTCGCCGGCTCGCAATCGCCTGCGACCGTGCCCTTCGTCGAATACCTGCTCCGCTATCAACCGGTCAAGCAATTCTTCCACACGCCTGCCTATGCGCCGGTGCAAGGCGAAGTCGCCATGCCCGAATTGCCGGGACTTGGCTTCGCATTGGATGAGGCGAAGATTGAAAAACGGGAGGAGTTGACAGGATGACAAGATGACAGGATGACAAGATGAGCTGGCGTCATGGTCATCCCCTCATCCCGTCATCCCTTCATCCAATCTTTCAGACCACCATCACACAAGAAAGACACCCCAATGAACATTCTCATCACCGGCATCTCTGGGCGGATCGGGGCCAACGTGGCCAAGGCGTATGCCGACGCAGGGCATCATGTGCGCGGGCTGGTCTGGAGCAATGACCTGCGCACCGACAAGTTGGCCGGTTTGCAGGCCGAGTTGATCGAAGGCAGCCTGGTAGACATGGACGATGTGCGCCGTGCGGTCGAGGGTGCAGACGCCATCTGTCACCTGGGCGCGGCTTTCCAGGGCGGCGGACCGTTTACCAACGAAGATTATTTTGAGATCAACGTGCGCGGCACCTTCAACATGCTGGAGGCAGCGGTCCAGTTTGCGCCCAATCTGCAACATTTTTTCTTTGCCAGCAGCGATGCGCTCTACAGCAAATATCTTCCCGCCGGCATCCCCGAACCGATCCGAGAGGATGAGATGCCGCTGGAACCGGGCGGTTCATATGCGCTCACCAAGCTGCTGGGCGAAGACCTCTGCCGCGGCTATCTGCGCAATTCGGGGCTGCCGGTCACCATCTTCCGCTTTGCGCTGACCGTTTCAACAGACGAGATCCTCACCTTCCGCCAGTTTTACCTCTCCCACTGGATCGCCGCCTATTCCAACAAGCGTAGCGAGGCTGCCACGGCGCTCTCTCAGAGAATGCTCGATGTCCAAGCCGCGGCTGGCGGCAAAGAAGTGCTGGTCATCGCGCGTGACGAAAGTGGTCGCAGCTACAAAAAGCACATTGCCGATGTACGCGATATCGTGGCCGGTTTTACCGCCGCGCTGGGCCAACGCTCGGTGGTCGGCGAGACCTTTCAACTTGCCAGCCCGACGCCCTTCACATGGGAAGAGACCATTCCCTATCTCGCGGCAAACTCGACCTGCCGACCGCAGATCTGAAACTGGTCGACCAGGCGCCGACAAATTACGAATTCGACCTGAGCAAAGGCAGACGGCTTTTTGGCTACGCTCCCCAGTTTGATATGAAGCGAATGATCGACGACGCGCTGGCCATGCGCGCCGGCGCCGAAGTGGGTGTCATTCCCAACTGACGTCATCGCATCAGAACGGCCATCGACGCAGCGACGCATCGACGTAGCAACGCAGAGCGCGCCAAGCTATCGCTTCTGCTTCGCGGCTATTGTGGACCATTATCTTGTGGAATCATCTGAACCGGATGAAAGGATCAGACCATGACGCAACCGATTCAAGCCGTGGTATTCACGGCCAGAGAGCGCGCCGAATTGCTGACGCTGGACAAGCCATTGGGTGAGCCGCTTCCAGACGAAGTGGCCGGGCGAACGCTGGTCACCCTGGTCAGCGCGGGCACAGAGCTTCTGGGTCGCTATGTCACAGACAAGACGCCAGCCTGGCCCGGCTATGCCGCGGTCTTCGAGGTGGAAGCGGTCGGCGCCAACGTGGCCGATGTGAAAGTCGGCGACCGCCTCTTCTGCATGGGCAAGCATCAATCCCATCAGCGCGTGGCGGCGAACATGACCGTTGCCGTGCCGGCGGGATTGGCCGATGAAGACGCGCCGTTTGTGCGCATGATGGGAGTCAGCATGGCGACGCTCTCCTCGACCGCGGCCCGACCGGGCCAGCGGGTGATGGTGACTGGGCTGGGTCTGGTGGGCCATCTGGCCGCGCAGATCTTTCAGACCTGCGGCTATCGCGTCGTCGGCGTCGATCCCGACGAGAACCGCCGCGAGATCGCGCTCGGTGTCGGCATCGAGACAGTCCTGCCCGCGGTGCCGGTTGACGACGGCGCGTTCGTCGGCTCCATCGACCTGCACCTGGAATGTTCCGGCCACGAACAGGCCGCGCTGGACGGTTGCAGCGTGGTGCGCAAGCGGGGCGAAGTCGTTCAGATCGGCGCGCCCTGGAGCCGCCGCACCGACATCTATGCCCAGACATTGCTCGACAAAGTCTTCTTCCGCTACGTGACGCTGCGCAGTGGATGGGAGTGGGAGCTGCCCATGCACGCCGAGGATTTTCGCCCACACAGCATTTTTGGCAATTACGCGACGGCTATGTCGTGGCTACACAGTGGCCGCGTCAAGGTGGGCGATCTTTACGAGCTGGCTTCGCCGCGCCAGGCGCAGGATGTCTACCAAGACCTGCTCCACCGTCGTGTCGAATCGTTGGCCAAGAGTTTTGATTGGCGCGCTTTGTAGCGCGAGACCGAGGCAAACTACACGATGAGACGATGAGGTCAAAACCAAATGCAACAACCTATCGTTGGGTTTCACAAGGACGACCAGGGCGATTGGGTGGCCGAATTGGGGTGTGGCCACGGCCAACATGTGCGCCACGATCCACCTTGGATGAATCGGCCCTGGGTAGAGTCTGAACTCGGGCGCGAGTCAAAACTTGGCCAAGCACTGGAATGCAAGAAGTGTGAAACCAGGAGTGGACAGGCTGTTTGATGGAATACAGTCGCATCAGCTTTACCCCGTTCGATCTATGACGACATACTACTCGATGTGTAACATAGACAGATCGCTATAGGATTTTCTTCAAACCTTTCTGGAAGAGGTACCTCCCGATGCCTGACAATCAGGAAGCGCTTGTCGCAATCATCAACAACGTGCATGATCTCACAATTGCTCAGAACAACAATTGGTATCGCATACCCGTGAGCAGTGTTCACAAGTGGCTAGACAAACGATGGCCTCCGCAATGGATAGCCTTCTATCATACCAAAGCCCTTGCTCCCCTCTCCTACGGCGTCTATTTCTACTCGAGAATCATCGACATCCGCCGGGTAGCCCGGTGGCAACTATTTCCAACCGAGCCACGAACCGGTCAAAGTTCTCGCCAGTATTTCCAGTTACGCTTTGAGCCGCTCCGCAAGTTTCCAGCCCCGATCCTTAGTCGTCGCTGGCGGCGTATCGTTTTTATTGCGACAACTGCTGAGAAACTTTTCAGAGCTGTCGAGATCAACGACCTCTATGACGAAAGTCCTCTGGAGGATCGGTTGTGGGTCGAGTTGAAGCGAAGAGATATCTTGGCGGAGAGACAAGAATTTGTCAGAGCAATGGGCGAAGACTATGCCCTTGACTTCGCGATCTACTGCAACAAAGGCTGGTTAGACATTGAGACAGATGGCGATACTTGGCATGCAAACCGCGAACGGGCCGCGACGGACAACCTGCGAGATAACACACTCCGTACGGTTGGGTGGACGGTCC
>JAAUPU010000163.1 GCA_012032975.1 Caldilineaceae bacterium
ACCAGGTACCAGTGCCGGACGATCGGCAGCCCCTCCATCCGCAGCATCACGAGCCGGCCGGCCTCGGAGCTCGGGCACCACGGGTATGCGCCGAGATCACGGTCGCCTCACCGATCGTCTCGATCTCGGTGACAATGGCTTCGGCTGGCTGCTCATTGTAAAAGCCCACCCGGTTGCGACCGGGCACGCCGTGGGCCACACGCACAGGCTGTGTGCCGGGAAAATAGAGCGTTCGTTCATCGGGCAAGGCGGCCAGAAAGTTGGCCTGTACGGGCGTGACCTGTTCGATCAGCCAGTGCAGTTGACCCCAGCGGGTCGCATCTTCACAGCCTGGCACTGCCCGATCCGTGCCAAAATCCAGATAATAGAACTCATGATTGCCACGCACCACCACCCAGTTTAGCGCCATGACCCGGTCCAGCACTTGCGGGCTGAACGGTACTGCGTTGATCAGGTCACCGTCCAGCACGACCAGATCGGGCTGGATGCGCTCCACTTCTTCGATGATAGCTTCCAGAGCCGGCAAGTTGCCGTGAATATCGGCCAGAACTGCAATGTGCATTGGGTTGGTCACCTCTGATATTGAGTGTCAAATCGCTGCCAAGTGTACCCGGTGGGACAAAGGGAAGCAAAAGAGGGGCCTGGTCTCTTCCACCAAGATCCGTGAACTCCACTGGTCATTTGGCCGGGTCGAATCCCGGCCATGCCGCCAGTGAAAGACCTGATATATCGGCGGGTGACCTGGTTGAGTCAATGGCTATACTTGAAGTGATCAGGGTGTACGCCCATTGGCAGCCGATGCCAACGCGCCCAAATCGCCTTTTCTAGGAGGCCGGACGATGTCACTACCCTATTCCAAGATTATGGTCCCACTGGACGGCTCAGATCTGGCAGCAAACGCGCTGCCCCACGCAGTTCTTCTGGCGCAGAGCTTCGGTGCAGAGCTGGTGCTCGTACGCGTTGTGGATGACCTGGCGCGCCAGGAGCCAGAGATGATGGAGGCTGAACTGCATGAGCAAGGTGTCGAGTTGATCCGCCAACAATTGGCGCGCACAACTCAGCAGGCCGAGGCTGAATTGGGGCGAGCCACCGACGAATTGACCGCACGCTCGCTTGAGACGACCGCGGTGGTGCTGGTCGGCGAAGCGCCCGACCTCATCCTGGACTACGCCCACCGCAGCGACGTTGACTTGATCGTCATGAGCACTCACGGGAGGACTGGGCTGTCCCGCTGGCTCTTTGGCAGCGTCGCCGAAAAGGTCTATCGACGGGCGCATTGTCCCGTCCTGATCGTTCGCGTAGCCAATGAAACTGTCAGAAGCGTCGGCTAGCGTCGTGCCCCATTGACGAGGAGGTTGAAGATGTTAAAGCCCTATCAGACGATTATGGTGCCGTTGGATGGCTCTGACCTGGCCGAACAAGCCTTGCCCCATGCTCGCGAGATTGCACAAAGGCAGGGCGGCCGGCTGATCCTGTTTGGAGTTGCGCCCGATGTTGCTCGAGCTCTGTCAAGAAGCCTGATTCTGCCTGAGATGGTCGCCATCCGCCAGGCCCACCAGGTCGACGAACAGCCTGTGATTGACCATTTCTCGGAAGCGCTGGAGCAGGCCGCCGAGACGATTCGCCGCCAACATGTCGAGGTGGATGTGGTCGTCCAGATCGGTTCGCCGGCAGAGCAGATCATCGACTTTGCCGTCGAAATGGATATCGACCTGATCGTGATGAGCACCCACGGGCGGACCGGAGTGGGTCGCTGGGTCTATGGCAGTGTAGCCAATAAGGTCATTGGCCACGCACCTTGCCCGGTGTTGCTCGTGCGTGTACCACCTGAGGAATTGGCTGGGTCTTTGCACTGATTCCGTCGCCGGCTCAATTCTGGAATGTTCCGACGACGGCCATGCCCAGGCAATTGGCTTGCGTCGAGTACGCTGTGCGATGTATGATGCAGCCGGGTCTGGCGAATCGCGCCGACCAGGTTGTTTCTGTTGCGTGCTTGAACGTTGAGAATGTGGCGCCATGGGCAAAGTCGTCAAGTGGAGTCTAGGGCTGAGCGCGCTTGTGCTGCTGTTGTGGGGTGTCGGCGCCTGGTGGAATTCGACTGACCCTCAGCCGCCCTCCGCGTCTACGCCCTCCCCGTCAGTCGTGTTGATCACGCCAACCGCATCCGCCGATAGCCAGAGCGCGGCGACTCTGCCGCCATTGGCAACACCTCAGAGTCTGCGCGGCGCGGTTGTCATCATTCCGCCGGAAGGCAAGGATTCTCCAAGCGCAAATCGCGTCTCCGCCGAGAACGGTCAGATCCCGTTGTTGGCGACACCCGGCGCACAGGGTGTAGTGATCGTCGCGCCCACGCCAACGCCGACCGAACCCACCGCGACGCCAACGCCTCTTCCCTCGCAGACGGCGCCTCCGCCGACCCAAACCCCAACATCGACACGTGATATTCGCACTACCCCTACGTCTCCTGCCGTCATTCAACCAGCGCCTCCCTCGGACCTTGCACCGGATGAACCGGCGCCTGCGGTGGCTCTGGCTTTCTCTTTGCCCACTTCGACCGCAACCCCAACCCCCCTGACACTGGCCGCGGTCTGGGCTGTGGAGCAAGCGAGCGTTGCCCAGGTGGTCATCGCCGCCAACAGCCGCGACGCGGTGATCCCACTCCCGACGTCGTCTGCCGTGGCCGATGGGCTGACAGTTGCGGTTGGAGATGCAGCGCTGTATGCCAGTTCGAATGCTGTGTCAGCCGTATCCGGCAATGTGGTTTCTGGCGAGGTGTTGCAGATCGTGGGTCGCCATGTGGAGGGCGAGTGGTACTTGCTTGAGAGCGGGCTATGGATACGGGCCGATGTCGTTGCAAATCCGCCGGAACGGTTGCCCCTGATGTTTCCAACCGCCACGCCGATCCCGACGGCGACGCTTTTGCCGACCCCGACCGAGCCACCGACGCCTACACCGTTGGCGTCGCCCACCAGCACACTCCAGCCGACGCCCCTCTCGGTCGTGGTCTGCGATTGCAGCGCGCCCGACCTCTATGCTTGCTACAACTACGATTTCGCAACCCAAGCCGAAGCCCAGGCCTGCTACGAATATTGCTTCCGTCTCGTCGCCTGGGATCTCCACAGACTCGACCCCGACCAGGACGGTCAGGCTTGTGAGGACCTGCGCTAGCGCAAGGTTTTTCGCTTCCTGTACACGTCCCGTCAAATATCCGCCCCTCAGATTATCTATCGCAGCAATAACCTGATCAACGTATCAGCCAGCCATTGACTGTATTGTTCTCTGGTCCACTTGCGGGCGACTGTTAACAGTTGGAAGAGTTCAGGACTGGAGAGCGCCCAGACAGTTTCAGCGGCTTGCGTCTCAGTCAACCCCTCGCGTAATGGGCCGTGTTCGGATAGATGCTGAACGAATATCTCCATATTGCGCAAGCGTTCCCTAAGGAGATTTTGCAGGAGATCGTCAATATCTGGCTCGATTTTCGCTGCTGGTCGCATCGTTTCGAAAATCGGAGCCACGCGTTCCAGGATCGCCGAAATGTCCTGGGCAAACCGATGTAACTGTTGACGTGGATCCTGTTCTTGAAGTACGGCCTGGGGGCCTGGTCGCTCCAGCAGGGGAATAGGTTCGTCATCACCGCCCACGGATATGTCAATCAAGCGCGCCAGGATAGCTCGTTTGTTGCCGAAAACTGCGTAAATCGTTTCGGGTGCTACCTCAGATTCCTGGGCAATGGCTTCTATGGTTGCGCCTGTATAGCCGCGTTCGGCAAACAATTTACGAGCCGCTTCGACGATCCTTAGACGAGTCTCGCGCGCCTGTGCTTTACGTCTTGTTGAGTTGTAACGACGTTTGGATTTCCTTGGTTGAGTCATTCGTTTCTTGACAGCTCGCCAACTTGGATGTACCATTGATGTATTCAATACAGAGTATCAATATTGAATACGATTATCAACCATTACTCGGCGTTGGCCTAATGTTCCCTTTACTCTGAAAGAGGGTTCGTGATGAAATTGATCTCCACATTTGCCCTGCCTGTTGTGATGCTGGCCGCGCTATATCTATTGATTTCAGGAAGCTTGTTTTCCATCAACCTGCTGCTTGTCGTGCAGGGGTTAGCCATCGCACTGATGGTCTGGGCCAGACGCAGTTTTCAACCGAATCAGTTCAGTATCCATGCGCAACCAACAGAAGGCCATATGTTCTCTTCGGGGCCATATCGGGCAATACGCCATCCCATGTATGCTGGGGCTTTGGCGATTATCTGGTCTGGCATTTTAGGTCATATCTCTCTTCTCAACCTTGCTATCGGGGCTGCCGTTACGATTGTAATTTCCATCCGAATCATGGTCGAAGAACAGTATCTTCTGGAGCGGTTTCCAGACTACCGTGAATACTCACGCAAGACCAGGCGTCTCATTCCATTTGTCACTGGGCTACTCAAGCAGCCATGAGCAACGCTGACATGGGCAAATAACGCCGATGATCCTTCTATGCGCATTGATGAATTTGCTTGACGGACAGTGTTTGTTCCATTTCCGCGATGGTATGGACTCGCACTATTTTCTCGTCAAGTAGACCGTAATCTCACTGCGGTTGTGGAAAAGCTGCCTGGCCCCGGTGATGTCGTACGCGTTGGCCAGAATTTTGAAGCAATGGTCGAGGATCTCGCGGCGTTGGAACTTGGGGAGCTTGAGCGTCAGCAGCGCGATGCCGCCGGGGTAGAGCTGGGGCGCGTATGCAACCATCAGCCGCGAGGAATCGCGGCCATCCATGCGCATATCGTTGACGATCAGGTCGAACTGGTCGGGGTCTCTGGCGAGATACTCCTCCGCAGTCATCCGCTTGTGGCGCACCCCCCGATCTTTGGCCACACGAGGGTCCAGGTCGCCAGGGTCCACTGCCGTGACAAACTGCTCGCGGCTGCGCAAAATACGCGTCCAGCCGCCGGGCGATGCGCCCAGGTCCAGCACCACACCCCTCGCCGGCAATTCAAGCTCGAAGACTTCGATCGCCTCCAGCAACTTAAACTCCGAACGGCTGACCTGTTCTGCCTCGCGCGCAAAGCGGCGCATTCCGCCTGCCCAGTCCGATAGATTGTGGACGGTTAGTGACAAGCCGAGATAGGCGTCGGCGGATGTATGGCCCTCATCGTCCTTCGTTTCCATGCAGACAACCGACAGAATCTGTTGAGGATTGCGCACATCCAACGGCGCGCGCGCGATCTCAATGATGTGCTGCGAGAGTGCACTGTTGATGTCAAATGGCTTGTAGGGCAGGTCGTTGAAGACGCGGCTCTGCACCGAAAAGCTGTAGTCGGCATCGAGCAGATAGCCAAGCTCGTCATCGTATGCGACGATCAGTGCCTCCAGGTCGCCCGCACCGTTTTCCAGTGGCACCGTCGCCTGCACCGGGCAAATATGGCGCACAAAGATCGGCGGCGTCTCGCGCCACCTCTCGGCGAGATCGACGAATGTTTCCGTGCATTGGACCAGCGCGATATCTGGCGCGGGCGTTGCGAGGATCGTTCCGTCGGATGCACCACGCTGGAATTCGTTGAGGGCAAGGTCCAGGAAATCGGGGTCAGCGGTAAGGATCAGCCTGTTGTTGGCAGCCATGTTATGAAATCTCCTGGCGGATCAAGGCTGCCATGCGTCGCGCACGTTCGGGCGCATCGCCCACGTGACCAGAGGCATCTAGCAGGGCAGGCAGATCGCGTGCTTCGACAAAGCGGGTGATGCGCGGATCGTCTGCCAGCAGTTCGGCCAGCGGATTGGCCGCGCCTGATTGGAGCGATTGCCATGCGACCAGGCTGTGCTGGCGGATCACTTCGTGCAGCTCCTGCCGGTCGCCGCCCGCCTGGACGCCTGCCATCATCACCCGTTCGGTGGCGGCAAAGAGTCCATAATCGCGCAGGTTGCGTGCCGTGGGGCCGGGCCAAATTGTCAGCCCCTCGACCAACTGCCGCGCGCGCTTGAGCACTTCGTCGGCGAGCAGAAAGGCTTCGGGCAGAAAGAGCCGTCGATTGGCCGAGTCATCCAGCGTGCGCTCCAGCAGGCTGAGCGCTGCATTGTCCCACGCCACGCGCGGCAGAGCGGCAACCTGGCGGGTTAGGCTGTCGATATTTTCGGCCACGATCGGGTTGCGTTTGAAGGGCATCGCGCTGGAACCTACCTGTTTTTCGCCAAACGGTTCGCTCCATTCGCCGAAGGGCGGACTTTGCAGCACGCGCAGGTCAAAGGCGAATTTGTGCAGGCTGGCGCACAGCCCGGCCAGCGCGTTGACGACCAGCCAATCCTGTTTGCGCGGGTAGGTCTGGGTCGCGACTTCAAAGGCCGTCAAGCCCAGTTTTTCCATCACACGATCTTCAAGCTGGCGAACGCTCCAGTCGGTCCCCTCCAACAGTTGAGTGTAACTGGCGCTTGCCCCGACCGCACCCTTCAAGCCTTTGCCGCAAATGCCCCGGCGGACGCGCCGCATTTCGCCCAGGTCGGCCAGGAGGTCTTGGCCATACTGGGCCAGCCGATAGCCCACCGTGGTCGGTTCGGCTGGCTGGATGTGGGTGAAGGCGATGGCCGCTGTGTCGGCTTCTTGCTCAATGCGCGTGGCCAGAGCCGACAAGATCTCGGTCAGTTGGGCGATCAGCAGGTCCAGGCCAGCCTGTAGCCGCAACGCGTCCACGTTGTCCAGCGCGTCCATCGACGTCGCACCCAGATGGATGATCGCACCGCCCA
>JAAUPU010000164.1 GCA_012032975.1 Caldilineaceae bacterium
GATCAGGTTTTGGCGCAGGTGTGATAGTGTCGATTGAGCTCCACCAGCCGATCCTCGATATTGCGCTCCGCATTTTGCATGGAACCCAATCGGCTGGCGTTTTCGCTGGCCAGCGCCTCGGCCGAACCGCGGTAGAGTGTGACGAAAAGATATTGTCGCACCAGCGCGGCGAAGAGTTGATCCCAGGGCATCGTAAATGTCGGCAGGACGTGCGAGGGCCACGCCGTTTTTTCCAGCGTACTCAGCCACTCCAGGTCCAGGGGCAACAGACGGCTGAAGACGGGGACGTAGGCCGCGCCGCCAGCGGGCCGGTTGTGGAATAGCACGATCTCATCGGTATGGCGCTCCAGCCGCCAACGTTCGATGACTATCAGCAACTCCTGCACCAAGGGGTGACGCCAGCGAGGCCGGCAGGTGTTCCCAGACACTTGCCGCACAGCCAACCCCGCCTCTTCCAACAGAACGGCCACCCGAACGCCGACCGCAGCGACTGTCGGTGCAACGTGGTTGCGATGAAGCCGGTCTATCTGCGCCGCGGCGATGGTCGCGATTCGCTCGTTGTATGCACCGCAGAGGCCCTGGTCGGAACCGAAGACGATCGCGCCCAGCGCCGGATTTGGCTGCTTTTCGGCGACCACGCTTCTGCCGTTGCGGTCGCTCAACACGATATGCAGCCCCATCTCCACCGTGCGATTGTATTCGGCCAGCGACGCTACTGCCCGTTCGTAGTGACGGATATTCACAGCCGCCAGCGTCTTCATGGTCTTGACCACGCCGAGCAGATCGGTCGCACTCTTGATCTGGCGCCGCAACGATTCAGGGGTTTGCATGGTCGGCTTGCTCCATCGCCAGGTCAGTGGCCAGGTCAGTGGCCAAGTCAGTGGCCTCTGCCAATACCCGCAGCAACTGCGCCTGATCCCCGTCCGCCAATGGCTCGCCAGCTTCGATTTGCCGGCAGAGCGCAGGCAGCTCTGCCGTTGTCTGGCTGCGCATGGCGCGTTCAACTGCCGGGACATCGGCCAGCGCCACCGGGTCAAAGAGACCCTGGTTCAACGCCAACAATGCGGCCACCTGCTGGGCCGCCGGGATGGGCTGGTACTGAGGCTGCTTGAGCAGCTCTCGCACGCGGCGCCCCCGCTCCAGGGTCTTGCGCGTCTGTTCATCCAGCCGGGTGCTAAAGCGCGAGAAGATCTCCAATTCCTCGAACTGGGCATAGGCCAGACGCAGCTCGCCCGCCACGGCGCGATAGGCCGGCAACTGGGCCTTGCCCCCCACCCGCGAGACCGACTTGCCCACATCCACTGCCGGAATCACCCCCTTCTGGAAAAGCGTCGGCGAGAGGTAGATCTGGCCATCGGTGATGGAGATCAGGTTGGTGGGGATATAGGCGGACATATCCTGGGCGTGGGTTTCGATGATCGGCAGCGCGGTCATGGAGCCGCCGCCATGGGCGGGCTTGAGATGGGTCGAACGTTCCAGCAGCCGCGAGTGAATATAGAAGATGTCGCCAGGATAGGCCTCGCGGCCAGGGGGGCGACGCAGCAGCAGCGAAAGCTCGCGATAGGCGCGGGCGTGGTGGGTCAGGTCGTCGTAGACGATCAGCACATCCTGGCCCTGGGCCATAAAGCTTTCGCCCATTGCGGTGGCAGCATAGGGGGCGACAAATTGCAGACCGGGTGGATCCTCGCCGCTGGCCACGACGACGATGGTATAGGCCAACGCGCCGTGGTCGCGCAGGTCCGCAACGAGCTTGGCCACGGCGCTGGTGCGCTGGCCCACGGCGCAATAGATGCAGAGCACGCCGGCGTCTGCCTGGTTGAGGATGGCATCCAGCGCGATGGCCGATTTGCCGGTCTGTCGGTCGCCCAGGATCAACTCGCGCTGGCCGCGGCCGATCGGCAACAGCGCATCCACCACCTTGACGCCGGTCTGCAACGGTTTGGTCACCGGCGCACGCTGCATGATGGCCGGCGCGCGCGCTCGACGGCGCTGCGTTGCGTCGCGCGGATCGGGCCAAGATCATCCAGCGGCTGACCCACGGCATTGACGACGCGGCCCAACATGCCCACCCCAACCGGGACATCCAGCACCCGCCCCGTGCGATGGATCTGCGCGCCCGCCCGCAGTGCGGCGCTGTCGCCCAACAAGACAACGCCTGCCTCGTCTGCATCCAGGTTGAAGACCACGCCCGGCAAGCCATCGGCGAATTCGACCACCTCGTCCAGGCGCACGCCGGGAAGCCCGACCACCCGCGCGATACCGTGGCCGACGAAGGTCACGACGCCAAACTCGCGGTCGCTGAGTACGGGCGCAAATGTGGCGGCCAGCTGGTCCAGCCGGGAGAGCGTGCTATCGAGGACGCTCTTGACTTCATCCTTCGGCGTGGTCATGGCTGGTTAGCCAGACTCAGCTCTGGCTGTGGGGATGGCGAGATCGTTCCTGGGTCAGGTTCGCCCTGGCTCTCCACCTCTTCCGCGTCGAACAGATGATCCAACTGGGCCGCGATGGTTTCCAGATAGTCACGCAGCGACCAGGCCAGTCGCCGGGCGCCAACCTGAAGCTCGACGCCGCAGATCAGATCGGCCTCTCGCTCGAAGCGGACGCTGATCTCCTCCATCTCGCCGGCGGAGACAAAAAACTGTTGCAGCGCCTCCACGATCTGTTGCCGCTGTTGATAGGCCAACTCGAAGCTGGTTCGGATCAGCACCAGCGACGTCTGACCCTGGGAAGGCGCCAGCCCGCGCGTTTCCGGATCGACGGCGTTCAGCCGCCGAATGAAGCTGTCGATGATGCGCGCTTCCAACGCTTCGTCGGCCAGATCCGAGAGCGCACGACGTGTGAGATACATCGCGCTTTCGCCCAGACGTCGGCGCAGCTCCAGGAGGAAAAGCTCCTTTTCATGCTCGACGGCCGCGTACCAGCGTCCTTGCATCTCCTCCACTTCCTCGCGCGCTTCGCCGATCATCCGCTTGCGGCGCGCTTCGGCCTCGGCTTCGGCTTCTGCCACCAGCCTCTCGCGGGCGCGCTCCAACTCATCCTGCTGGGCGAGAAAGCGCGCGCGTTCTTGCTCTGCCTGTTCGGTCTGCTGCGCGGCGCTCTGAAAGCGTGCGGCCAGGTCGGACTCCCGGGTCTGCATCGCCTGGAGCACGGGTCGATAGAGATAGCGCCGCAAGAGCCAGACCAGGATCAAGAAGTTGACGAGTTGGGCAAAATAGGTAAACCAATCGATCTGCATCGATCACCCTCCTGCCTGTGCGATCACCTGGTTCCAAAATGGGTTGGCAAAGATCAGAATCATGGCGACTACAAAGCAGTAGATGGCCGTCGATTCGACCATGGCCAGACCGACGAAGAGCGTGCGGGTGATCGTGTTGGCTTCATCCGGCTGCTGTGCGATGGAGCTGAGCGCCTGGGCGAGTGCGCGCCCTTCGCCCAGCGCCGGCGCAACCGAACCGATCGCGATGGTCAGCCCTGCCGTCATGATGGAAACCATGCCGATGAGCGTTGCTCCGTCCATACCAAACCCCCCTGCCAAACTCCTTGGCGTTCTGAATGCCCCGGCGACAATCAGGCCGGGTTCTGGCTGGTAGCCGACGCGATGTAGACCGTGGCCAGCACAGCGAAAATATAAGCTTGAATCACGCCCACCAACATGCCCATCAACTGCATGACGATGGGGAAAAAGAGCGGCACAATGGCCAGCAAGATGGCGATGATCATCTCGCCGCTCATGACGTTGCCGAAGAGACGCACAGCCAGCGCCAACGTGCGCGAGAGTTCGCCGATGATGTTAAAAGGCAGCATGAACACGGAAGGCTGAATGTAGAGACGCAGATAGTTGCGCAGACCCTTGTGCTGGATGCCATAGATCGGCACGGCCAGGAAAACGCAGGTTGCCAGCGCCGCCGTGGTCGAAAGCGAGCCGGTTGGCGCGCGATAGCCGGGCACGATGCTGAGCAGGTTCAAGGTCACGATGAAGAGAAAGAGCGTGCCCACGAAGGCCAAGAAACGCGTAGGCTCCTGCCCGGTGATCTCGCGAATCTGCGCCTGGATCAGCGTCACCAGCGATTCCAGAAAGGCCTGCCGCGCCGGCGCGTGGGCGCCTGTGACGAGGTTGCGCGTCACCAAGCGCGCCCCTCCGACCAGCAGCACCATCGCCACCCATGTAAAGAGCAACGTGGCGTTGAGCGTCCAGAATCCTTGCTGCCAATAGACGATCTCATCGGGCGTCAATTGCATGACCAGCTCCTGTTCACTCTGGCGCCAGTCTGCGCGTCAGATAGACGCGCGCCAGCCAGAACCCGGCCAAACTGACCAGCAGCCTCGCCCAATCCGCGCCGGTGACGATGGCTAGCCCCGCCACTGCGAGCAACGTGCGACCGACGAAGCTGGCCAAGAAGAGCCATTCCGGCCGTTGTGCGCTGGACAACTGGCGCACTGTCCACCACAGCCCGCCGTAGTAGAAAAACCCCAAACCCAACCCACCGACCAGGGCAATGCCCATCGCCATTCCATCCACTTCCATCGGGTTCAACATGCAGAACTCCTCTCTACTCGATCATCTGGCGTTCGCGGGTCAACCAGTACCACGCGTTGAGACAGCCCAACACCACACCCACGAAGAGCAGCATGAGCGTCCACGAGTAACGGCTGGGCCACATGGCGTCGATCCAGACGCCGATGGCAATGCAGAGCAGCGCCGGAATCGCAACCGACCAACCGATCATGCCGAACATACCCAGCCCGAACCAGACGCTGCGGTTGCGTGCGGAACGCGCCTTGATCTTGCGAGTCTCTTTTTCGCCAACCAGCGTGATCAGTTCCTCCTGTTCGGACAAGCGGTCGATCTGCTCGTCGCTGGGGGATGGCTGCCCATCCACGCCGTCGCGTTCAATCGGCTCGACCATCGGCTATGTCCTCAACTCCATAAAGCGCCGCACAAAATCTGCTTCCAGCCTGGCCAGGGCGGTGCGGGCGCGCCGCTCGCGCTCATCCAACACCTGAAACTGGTCGGCCACGGTCTTGCGCAGTGTGCCTAAATTGGGGCCGCGGGCCGCGTTGACAACCGAGACCAGCACTTCGTCGCCCTTCTTGACCAGGATGCCCTGATCGACGGCGATGAACTCCTCGCGGCCGTCGGTCAACTCGTAGGCCAACAGACCGGGCGCCAGCGCGGCCACAAAATCGATATGCCGCGGCAACAGACAGAACGACCCATTCTCGGCCTCGGCGATCACCTTCGTCACCTCCACATCGACCAGGATCTGGGTCGGCAACAGGATCTTTAGACGCATGGTTCGTCGCCCTGCTCTTGCCGACATATCGATTCCGGGAATCGGCGACAAACTTCACGCACGCCGAGAATGCCTGTCGCCGATTCCCAGAATCCTGCACCCCGCGTCAACGCACCCCGCACCATGTCAGCGCACCCCATGCTCCACCGCCTCATCGACCGGGCCGACCATGTAAAGCGCCTGTTCGGGAGAGTCGGCAAACTCGTCGTCGAGAATCCGCTCGAAGCCATCCAGCGCAACCTCGCGTGGCACGCTGCGCCCCGCTTGCCCGGTGAATTGCTCTGTCGTGAAGAAGGGTTGCGTCAAGAAACGCTCCAGCCGCCGCGCCCGGTTGACGAGCCGGCGATCCTCGCGCGAAAGCTCTTCCAGCCCCAGCATGGCGATCACATCCTTGAGTTCGTCGTATTGGGCCAGCGTCTCGCGGATCGCGCGCGCGACGGTGTAGTGTCGTTGGCCGACGATATGCGGCATGAGCATCTTCGACTCGGACTGGAGCGGGTCGATGGCGGGGTAGAAACCCTGGCTGGCCCGGTCGCGCGAGAGCACGATGACGAGGAGAGGTGGGTAAATGTATGCACGACGGCCGGGTCTGTGAAGTCATCGGCTGGCACATAGACGGCCTGCACCGCGGTGATCGAACCCGAGCGGGTGCTGCAGATGCGGTCCTGGATCTCCGCCAACTCGCCGCCCAATGTGGGCTGATAGCCCAATCGCGAGGGAAGTTGACCCATCAGCGCCGAAACCTCGGCCCCGGCCTGGATGAAGCGGAAGATGTTGTCGATCAGCAGCAGCACATCTTGATGGGCATCATCGCGGAAATGCTCGGCCATGGTCAACGCGGCATGGCGACTCGGAAGCGTGCGCCCGGCGGCTCGTCCATCTGCCCAAAGACCATCACCGTGTTTGCCAAGACGCCGGCGTCGCGCATGGCGGCATAGAGTTCTTCTGCCTCGCGGCAGCGCTCGCCGATGCCACAGAAGATGCTGACGCCCTCATGCTGGCTGACCATGTTGTGGATCATCTCGGTGATCAGCACGGTCTTGCCCACGCCTGCACCGCCAAAAAGTCCCGCCTTGCCGCCCCGTTCCAACGGGGTCAACACGTCGATGGCCTTGATGCCCGTTTCCAGCACCTCCAGTGTCGTCGCCTGTTGCACCAGCGGCGGGGAATGGCGATGGATGGCGCGATGTTCGCCATCGGCAAATGACGGACCGTCGTCGATCGTCTCGCCAAAGACGTTGAACATCCGACCCAACAGCCGCTGGCCTACCGGCGCCTGCAGCGTCTCTCCCATGTCGATGGCCGGGTCGCCGCGGCTCAAGCCCTGGGTCGGCGTCAACGCGATGGCGCGCACCGCGGTCGGCGACAGGTGTGCGGCCACCTCGACCACCACTGGGCGATCCAGGCCAGCGTTATCCCGGCCGGC
>JAAUPU010000165.1 GCA_012032975.1 Caldilineaceae bacterium
CTCATCCAAGATCCTGTGTGCGATGACGAGCCGGCCGTTGTCTCGGCCGACCGTCGGGTGCGGCGGGTTGCTGGGAATGGTGGATCGAATCAGGGAATCTATCTTGAACGACGATCAGACGATGAATATTCAGGCATCATCCAATCCATCGGAGCCGCCTGCCTGGCTGGGGTCGGAGATGGCGGGGACAGAGACAAACAGCAGCCTGCCGTTGTCAACCATCATTCTGGCGACTGACGATACCGCGCTGACGATCGGCATTGAAGAGGCTGTGCGGTCCGCCGGCGCCACGCTTCATTTGGCCGCAACGCCAACCACACTGCTTGAACTGGTGGACAGTCGTTTCCCCGTGCTGATATTGCTCGACTTGGGTTTGCCCGGTGATTGGGTGGCTGCCATCAGACGCTGTAAACTGCGCCCGTCAACCCGTCAGACGCCGATCTACATTTTGATGATGCGCCAGTCGATGCCAGGTTCCAGCCCGCGCTGCGCGCCGGCGCGATGATGGCTGGTCTCGCAGCCAGTTGGAACATGAAGCTGGGGCGCTCATCCAGAGGCATGTCTATCCGCCGATTGTCTATCCAGATGGCTGGGATGAGCCGCTCAATGCCCACGCACAATTGGCGTGGAGGCCTTCAATCAGGGTGATTATTTTGATCAGCACGAATTCTTTGAGGAAGCTTGGATGGCGGAGGCGCGACCCATTCGCCAGATGTATCAAGGGGTTTTGCAGGTTGGCGTCGCATTCTTGCATATTCAACGCAACAACTGGCCGGGAGCGGTGAAGATGTTTCGCAGCGGTCTGCCCAAGCTGCGCGATCTACCTCCTGTCTGCCAGCATGTGGATATCGAACGATTGCGCAGCGAGGCAATGCAAATCTATACTGAGATCGTAGCGTTGGGACCAGAGCGTCTGCAAGAATTTGACCAGGGACGCTTTCCCAAGCTCCATCTCCTCCCCCGCTAGCCAAACATGAGCAGGCTATAGCCGCCGTCGATCTCGATGGTCTGCCCCACGATCATCGAGGCGGCGTCGCTGCAAAGCCAGGCCACGACCGCGCCGACATCTTCAGCATTGGCCAGGCGACCGGCCGGCGTGTTGGCCTGCGCATGGGCGATCATCTGCTCGCGCCGCGGGAAATGTTCCAAGGCATCGGTGATGACGAGGCCGGGGCTGATGCTGTTGACGATGATGCCCACAGGTGCAAGCTCGACCGCCAGCGCACGCGTCACCGCCTCCAGCGCGGCCTTGCTGACCCCCACCACGCCATACTCCGGCGCGACTCGGCGACCGCCAATGCTCGTGACGTGATGATGCGCCCCCACCCACGCTCCTGCATATAACGTGCGGCGGTCTGCGCACCGATCAAGGCCCCGCGCGTGTTGATGTCCATGGTCCACTCCCAGGCTCTGTCGTCCACTTCCATGATGGGCTTCATCACGCCGCTGGCCGCGTTGCCCACAAAAATATCGACAGTGCCAAATTGCGCAGCGGCCTCGTCGACCAACCGCTCGACATCAGCGCGCACGCCCATGTTGGCGCGGATCACGGCGGCGCGCACACCCAGCGCGGCGACTTCTGCTGCGGTCTGTTCTGCGGCGGCCCGTTTGCGCAAAAAGTTGATTGCGACATTGCAGCCATTGGCGGCCAACGCCAGCGCTATGCCGCGCCCAATGCCGCGCCCGCTGCCGGTGACCACGGCGCTCTTGCCCTGAAGTGACATCATCGTTCCTTTTGTGATGGAGGGCTACTCGGTTGTCTACCAATCGACCGAGAGCAGCCGGAGCAATTCTTCGGGCGTGGTTGTGCCGCGCACCCGCACGCGGCGAAGCTGGAAGAGATCGTCGCTGGTGTGTGTGGCGCCCTGGATGGTGGTAGCGCCGGCGCGGTAGTTTGCGCTGCGGAAAATGTCGATCGTGCGCTGGTCATATTCACCGCGGGATAGGTGACGAAATGGGGTCGCCTGCCCAACTCGAATTGAATGGTCTCGGCGCTTCCCAAAGCCTGCCAAATCAGGAAGTCGTCGTCGCGACCCTTCAGGCTGGTATGGTTGCGCCCGTGGGATTCGATGACCATGCCGCCTGCCTGCATTTCTCTGGCCATATCCCATGTCAGATATTCCGGTCGCTGGGTATCGATAAAATCGGTGACGACAAAGAATGTTGCGGTCATCCCCCGCTCGACCAGCAGCGGAAACGCATTTTCATAGTTGTCCCGATAGCCATCGTCAAAGGTCAGCACGACCGGCTTCTCTGGCAGTGCTGACCCCTGCTCCAGATGATCGACCATTTCGTCCAACGTGATGGTCGTGTATCCATTCTCCTGCATCGCAGCCAACTGGGCCGCGAAAAGTTCGGGCGGCACCGACAGGTCGAGGCGGTTAGATGTCCGCATCGGCTGGCGGCACACTTAAATAGTGATACATGAGGATTGGGACATTGGCAGTGCGCACAACGCCATCGGGGGTGGGCGGGTTGGCCGCCTCTTCCGACTGGATGGGCGCGACGGCGGTGGGAATGGGGGTTTCTGTTGGGGTGGGCGGAGCTGGCGTCGGTGTGACAGTGGGAAGAGCCGGCAGCGATAGGGCGGACGATGGAGTTGCCGGCGTCGCGGTTTCGGCCGATGCAGCCAACTCCGTTGGCGTGGAAGGCGTTTCGGTGAGCGCCCCTGCGAGAGGCCCTGGGTCCGAAAGCAGGGCTTCCACCAGAGCAACCACCGTCTCAACGTCTGGACTCTGCGGGCCAGGGTTGAGCGCCGGCGCGGAGATTTCGTTGGGCAACGGTACTCGTTCGGGAATCGCAAGCTGAATCAGTTGGGTGATCGGCAGCGTCGTGGTTACGTTTATGCCGTCAAGTTGGCCGTCAAGCACAATGGGTGGCTCCAGCGGCGATTCAAATCGTGACGCCAGAAGGCCAGCCGTATGGCTGTTGCTCTGCGGCGTCGATGTCGCCAACCCCGGTGGAAGCAGCGGCGCAGCCGCCACCGTCCAGGTAGCCATGGCAATTGTTGTGGGTGTGGTGGCAGGTGTTGCAGTAGAGGTCGGGGTAAATGTTGAACTCGGTCTGCTGGTTGCCGTGGATTGTGGCGTAAATTGGCGCGTTGCCACCAGCGTTGCTGTGACGCCAGGCTGGGAAAAGAGACGCGGCCCACACCCGCTACTTAGCAGCGCCGCCAGCAGAAGGGTTGCCAGCCAGCAATAACTCATCCTAAGATGTGCCATCTGCAAATAGTAACATTGATGGCCAACGACGTGAAATATTTCGCCCGATTTCGTCTCATTGCGAACGTCCATCCAGCCCCAACAGGATTGTCGCGATGTGATATTTCGCTTCAGCGTGCTCTGCCTGGCATCAAATCTTTCGTCATAGGCACAAATTTTCTTGTCGAGTTGACAAGAATGATTGTGTAAACTATTCTCAAAAGGCACAATAGTTACAATTTGGCAAAGGTCGTCACCGAGGCAGCGAAAGGGTATTGCAAGCCCATGTATCGAGAGAATGTCCGCGAGTCTTATGATCATTTGAGCCGTAGCTACCGCAAAGTGGCTGACTTTATCATGAGCAACTATTACGATGTTTCGTTCATGACGGCTGCCCAGTTGGCCTATGCGGTGGGCGTGGACACCACGACCGTGGTGCGTTTTTCACAACGGTTGGGCTTCAATGGCTATCCAGACTTGCTCAACGACATTCGCAACCAGGTTCGCAACGAAGTGTATGCAGCCTACGAACCCAAGCAACTTCGGCCAGATGATCCGGCTGCGATCTTCCGCGAGCGCGCCAAACAAGAAGAGCACAATCTTCGACAAATGCTGATTCACAATCCACCGGAACACATTCAACGTATTGCTGCCCAACTTGAGCGCGCAACCGAGGTCGTCCTGATCGCCGAAGGATATGCCAACACGGTAGCAGAGATGGCGGCGCAGCAGTGCCGTCATCGGGGCATTCCAGCACGGTCGGTTGACGCGGATCCGGTCAAGCGTGCGGCTACGCTGATGAGTGTGTCAGATGGCGCATTGGTCATCGGCATCAGCGCAACTGCCTATGGCCACGACGTTGCACGGGCGATGGAGTATCTGCGCGCCAAAGGTTGCGCGACGATTGGGGTGGTGGGTTCGTTGGAGAGTCCGGTAAACCGTGTCTCGGATCAGGTTATGTATGCGCCGACGGACATCATTGGCCCTCTGCCAGATATCGTGATGCTGGTTGCAGCCCTGGCCAGTCTTGTCCACATTGCAAGCAAAGAGAGCGATGAATCCACAGCCCAATACCGGGAGGAATTTGAGCGCACCTACACATACCTGACCGAGTCTGACCGTTTTGGCGGGGGGGATGCCGATGGTTCGGACGAACTGTAGGGAGCGCTGATCGACGCAGCATCGTCATATCCGTGAGATTCGTCCACCTGGCTGAGCAGACCGATGGCAAGAAACGCAAGAATATAGCCGAGGTAGTTTTCATTGAGAAAGCGGCTGGCGTAGAAGAATGCCAACAGCAGAAAGCCATAGTGCCAGGTGGCGTTCGCCAGTGTGTTCTGCCGTTGCTGGCGGCGCATGAACCAGAGCAAGAGCGGCGTCGCGATCAGCAGTTCTGTGATCCAGAAGGGCCACTCGCTGAAGCGGTCTGCAACGAATCCAAACCCCAGCACGAAATTGCTCCCACCCCATCCCCAGATCTGATAGCCGGTCTCCCCTTGTCCCGCACTCCAGCGCCAGACATCGTCATAAAATGCCGCTGGATCCCAAAAAATGTACGGCAACAACAGCAGCGCAAAGACGGCCAACGCTGGCCAAGCGCGGGTCAGGACAGCAGGGATCGCTGCCCACAGGTCGCGCCAGCGATCCTCTCGCAGCCGGGAGTCGCCCTGCAGCAGCAAGAGGCCGTAGAAAGGCGCAAAGAACCAAGCCGTAGGTTTGCTGGCACAGGCCAGGCCAAAGAGCGCTGCTGATAGCCAGAGCCAGCCTCGGCTTTGCTGTCCCTCTCCCTGCTGTCGCCGCCACCGCGACCAACTGGCCAGGCTCAGCAGCAGCCAACCCAAGACAAACGCGTCGTTTTGGCCAAAGATAAAGTCCAACGCCATGACTGGATTCAGTGCAAGGCAGCCCACAAGCGCCAATTTGACGCGGCTGTTGCGGACCAGGGCAGAGGCCGCGATCAGTGCGAAGATCATCAACACTGCATAGACGAGACGTTGGTCGAAAAAGCCGGTCAGCTCGCCAAGCAGGTAAAAGGGCGTACTGAAAATGAAGGTCCAGGGCAGATAGGGGTAATGATAGAGCGCAGTGCGGTATTCGCTGAATCCCCATTCGGCCATCGGCGTGTGGACGTAATCCTCCACATAGGGGTTCTTGCCCGCCAACAAAAACTGAATCGTTGCCTCTGTCTGGATGACGCCACCGTCGTGGGCATAGCTGGCCGGACCGCTGCCCTGTCGCAACAGAACCAGCTTTGCCGTGGGCAGAAAGAGCGCGGCGAGTACGATTCCGGCCAAAAGCAGCCACTTCAGCCGTATCTGCCACCTGCCCCGCAGACCCATATCTACCAGGCCATAGCCAAGCAGACAGGCCAATGCCAGCGCATTGAGGAGCAGACCAACGGGATCACCTGGGCGCGGACCCACCTCGCCGAAAGCGGCCATTCCAGCGGCCGGCAGCATCTTGCTCAGCAGCGGATGGTGCAGAACATCCTGAACACGATGGGGCAGCGCGGCTGCTTCTGCCAACCCGGTCACATTCAGCACAGCAAAGAGCAGCAGGGCCAGCAGAAAAACGTCCCAGCCAATCTTGCGTGGCGCCGGGGCTTGGGCCGAGTTATCCATCATTGTCCGCCCCGAAGCCCATACATGCTACGATTGATGCCGGGCAAAAAGACCCACTCGCCGCTGACCGCGCCGGCGCCGCCCAACGGCGTGCCAGCCGACGCCGAGCTGACCTGCACCCCGCTGGAACCGTCGATGAAGATCACAAATCCGCTTGATGTGAAAAGGATCAACAGGCCGTCTCCAACGATGGGGCGCCCAAGCACACCGCCGGGGACGGTGGTCCGCCACAACTCCTTGCCTTCATCGCGCGAAATAGCCTTGACAAAATCGTTGCCCGCTGCGAACACCGCTACTCTGCCCAGGGCAAGTCCTTTGAGCGCTTCACTACCGTCGTAAGTCCACAAGGGGTCTCCGCCGATATTGGCATCCAGGCTGATAAGTTTCCCGCTGTTGTCCGCGACATAGAGTTCGGCCAGCGAGTTCGTTCCCGGATAGGCGTAGACCGGCGGCGCGCCCACGCCGCCGACAATCTCACGGCTCCAGACGGTTTCGGTCAGGTTCACGTCGACTGCACTGATTCCCCCATCAGCGATGTAGATCAGTTGGTTGCCGATGGCCGGCGGGCGTAGTCCGGGACCAGTTGTCTGGTAGCTATTGCGTATTGCGCCATCTTCTTGATTGAGCGCGTACATGAGGTGAGTGTCTCCGCTGGCTGCTGCGACAAAGACCGTGCCGCTGAAGACGCTGGCGCCGCTGACTGCGGGAAGACCCAACGAGGTTACCCATTTGAGATCCGCGCTGTTGCCCCGATCTTCGAGGGCGTAAATTTGCCCATCGCTGGCCGCGGCGAAGATCAAGCTGTCCTGGGCCGCTGGGTCAAGGCGGATGGTCTGACCGAGGTCGAAGC
>JAAUPU010000166.1 GCA_012032975.1 Caldilineaceae bacterium
CAAATCGTCCACACGCGCCGTCAACGTCTGCATTTGTTCAGCAAGCGCCGCGACAATGGCGTCTGTACGCTTTGTCCTTCAGCGATTCCTCGGGTCTCCTTGGCCAGGGCTGTCGAGAGAATGTTGGGTCGCCTCCTGCGCTTCAGTCAGCCGTTCCAGGGCGCGCGGGATGTCGACCATCTCTTCTGTCAGGATGAGACGGCGCATCTCCGAACGCCACTTTGGGTGTTCCTCTAGCAGAGAAACCAGATCCTGGAAGTCTTGAACTGAAAAAGCCATTGTCGCCTCCAATCACGCTAGCCCATTCGCGATTGATTATACTTTGTGGGTTGGCGATTGTAAACTAGACTAAAGTCGTGGGTTCAAACGAAGGTGATTGACCCCCACTGCTTGCCTTGATATACTGCCTATCAGATTGTGGCATATTGGATCGTGTAGCAAGAACTGCGAGCGTAACCCATGAGCATCATCGAACCGATTGGTCTGAAGCCCGAACTCCTGATCCTGGATCTCCCCACAGAGGATGGTGAACCTTTGGAAACGCCCTGGCACCGCAACGAAATTAACCTGCTGATCGCGTCTATCGATCAATACTGGCGTGGCCGCTCAGATTTCTACGTCGGCGGCAACATGTTCATCTACTACAGCGCGGAGCAAGTTCGCTCCCACAGCTATCGCGGCCCTGACTTTTTCGTTGTGCTTGGCGTGGATGGGACGTTGCCGCGCGACTCGTGGGTCGTCTGGAATGAGGACGGGCGCTATCCGAATCTGATCGTGGAACTCCTCTCGCCGTCCACCGCGACCGAAGACAAAGGGCCAAAGAAAACGCTCTACGCCGAGACCTTTCGCACGCCAGAATACTTCTGCTACGATCCCAACACGCGCGAGCTTTTGGGATGGCGGCTTGTCGGCGGCGGCTATGCAGCCATTGAAGTGGATGCACGAGGTTGGCTCTGGAGTGAAGAACTCGAACTCTGGCTGGGAACGTGGTACGGCGTCTATATGAGCCAGGAGAACCACTGGTTGCGTTTCTACGATGGAGATGACAATCTTGTCCTGATCGGCGCCGAGGCCGAGGCGCTGCGCGCCAGAGCCGAGGCCCACCGTGCGGAGACAGAAGCACGACGTGCAGAGACAGAAGCACGGCGTGCGGAGACAGAAGCACGGCGTGCGGAGACAGAAGCGCAGCGTGCAGAGACAGAAGCGCAGCGTGCAGAGACAGAAGCGCAGCGTGCGGAGACAGAGCGGCGCCGTGCTGAACAAGCGGAACATGATCTCGCCCGCCTTCGCGAACAGATACGCGCCGCAGGCATTGACCCCGACGGAATGCTGGGCGGATAACGCCAACACTCCTGAGATCGCTCTCCTTTCAGGCGATTCCAACAATTTGTCCATCCACAGATTTCACAGATCGAGCAGAATGAATCCATGAAATCTGCTCGATCTGTCGAAGGCTTCTTCTTTGGACTGGCCTCACAGCAACTGAAGACGAGGTATGCATATGACCGAGCAGCACTCTGCCGGCGCTGACCGCGGTTCGACCTTTTTTAATGAATCCCACGTGGCAGGCTTCACCCATCGCGCCTTCACCAAAGCCATGGGCTTCGACGAGACCGACATGGCCCGACCGGTCATCGGCATCTGCAACACCTTCAGCGAACTCAACAACTGCAACAGCCATCTGCGCGAACTGGCCGAAGCCGTCAAACGGGGCGTCTGGCAAGCGGGCGGCTTTCCCCTCGAATTCCCAACCATCTCGCTGGGGGAGATCTATCTCAATCCCACGTCCATGCTCTACCGCAATCTGGCCGCGATGGACACCGAAGAGATGATCCGCGGCAACCCCATTGACGGCGTGGTCCTGCTCACCAACTGCGACAAGACGACGCCAGCCGCGTTGATGGGCGCATGCAGCGCGGACCTCCCGACAATTCATCTCTCGGGCGGCCCCGCGCTCAACGGCCACTTTGGCGAGCAGATCCTGGGCGCATGCACCGACTGCCGCCGTTTGACCGCCGAACACACCGCCGGGACCATCACCGATGCGACCTACCGCCGACTGGAAGGTGAGGTATTTCGCAGCAAGGGGCACTGCATGGTGATGGGCACCGCCTCGACCATGAATTCACTGACCGAGGCGCTGGGCATCGGCTTGCCCGGCAACGGTGCGATTCCAGCCGTGGACAGCCGTCGCATCCATTTGGCCGAACTGGTCGGACGGCGCATCGTAGGGCTGGCGCAAGAGGGTGCGCGGCCTTCTTCGATCATGACCCGCCAGGCCTTCGAAAATGCTATCACCCTGCTCTGTGCGCTGGGCGGCAGCACCAACGCAGTGGTTCATCTGCCGGCCATCGCGGGTCGCCTGGGCATTGACTTGCCGCTCGAACTCTTCGACCAGATCAGCCGCCGCACTCCATTGATCGCCAATCTGCGCCCAGCGGTCAATATCAGATGGAAGACCTCTACTACGCCGGCGGCATCCCGGCTGTGCTCAAGCAGCTTCTGCCGCTGTTGCATGGCGACGCGTTGACCGTTACGGGGCGCACTCTGGCGCAGAATGTCGCCGATGCCGAAATCCTCAACACCGACGTGATACGCTCGCTGGATATGGCGCTCCAACCGGAAGGTGGGCTTGCCATTGTCACAGGTAATCTGGCCCCAGACGGTGCGGTGATCAAACACGCTGCCGCGACACCGGCATTGCTGCACCATCGGGGCCGGGCGCGGGTATTTCATAGCTTCGAAGACGTGCAGGCGCGCATCAATGACCCAGCCCTGGATGTGACCGCCGAGGATGTATTGGTCTTGCAGAATGCAGGGCCGGTGGGCGGTCCAGGAATGCCTGAAATTGGCATCATTCCGATCCCCAAGAAGCTGCTGCAGCAGGGCGTGCGCGACATGGTGCGCATCTCCGATGCCCGCATGAGTGGGACAGCCTATGGCACCATCGTCCTCCATATTGCGCCGGAGAGCGCGGTGGGCGGCCCACTGGCCCTGGTGCGCGATGGAGACGAAATTGAGTTGGATGTCGAGCAAAGGCGATTGCACCTCCACGTAAGCGAGGATGAGCTTGCCCGACGCCGCGCAGAATGGCGACCACCTGTTCCCCCCTATCGCCGTGGATACGGACAGCTCTACGTGCAGCACGTCAACCAGGCCCCCCAAGGTGCGGACTTCGATTTCCTGGCCGGAAACGACCCGGCCCGAGCGACTCTCCAGCCCAAGTTTTGAGACAGCGGAATTGACAATTCTGTTTGCTCAAAATGCATCTGTGGCTGAGTTCCACCTGTTTTGACCAATCAAATGGTCAGAGTATAATGTAACTCGAATCTGTTTCAAGCGGTCGAATAAACGCGCTCGAGAGCGCCTTCGCCAGGGTCGTTGTATGCGGTACATTCTTAGTCTGATCATTTCCGTAAATTGCTTACTCCTGGCTGGCTGTACGATGGTCCTTGAAAGTCCGGCAGTTCCTGATGAAGCTGCAGCCCACCCCACTGTACAGGAGTTGCAGCCATCCGACAGCGCGGTCGAACCCACCGAAATACCCAGCGTGCAGATGTCACCTGAACCAACAGCGCAACCTTCTACTCCAGTAGTAATTGACGAAGCGGTGCATTCTGAATCAGAAGCAGAGCCGGCCGAATTAGAAGCACAACTGGCCACGGGGATCCGTGTCTATCGCGCCCAGTATTGCGGCATCTGTCATGTATTGACAGCGGCAGGCACCGCGGGAACATTTGGCCCCACCCATGACCAAATGGGCGCAACGGCGTTGGCCAGGCTCGCCGACCCAGAGTACGCAGGCGATGCAACCACCCCAGAAGAATACCTCATGGAAAGTCTGGTAGATCCCCAACGCTTCGTGGTGGCCGGGTACGAGCTGACGCCTCATCGAATGCCCCCCTTCGGGCATCTCAGTGACCAAGACTTGCAGGCGATTGTCTTCATGCTCGCACACCAATAGGTTGCCACTGTGTACGCGGAAAGGAGAAGAGAAGAACGTTAAACCAAAGCAGTTGCGTCCCTCTTGTCGTGTGTAGAACGACAGGCCGGGCACATCAATTTTCATCATCCACGATTATCTATCGTTCACGCATACTCATCAACAAGGAGAACTCGTATGTTCAAAAAGAAAGCCTGGTGGACCAGCATTGCACTGCTCGCCACATTGGCCCTGATACTGGTGCCAGCCGCGAGCCATGCACAGCCCAAGATCACCACCGCGGCAGACGGCGTGGTGGTGGCCGAGGGATTGAATACACCCCAGGGTGTTCTAGTCGATCCCGATGGAAATGTGTGGGTCATCGACTCCGGTGTTGGCGGAGAAACGGAAGTTCAGGCCGTCAGCACAGAGACCGGGGAACCGATTACAGCCTATGTGGGCGACACCGCGCGGGTCGTCATGATCGGGCCAGATGGCGCCCAGACGGAAGCGGCTCTGCTGCCTTCCATCCTGATCGGCCAGGAGGCCGTAGGTGGCGGGCGACTGGCGTTGGCAGACGGAACGCTCTTCGCAACCAATGGTGTCTGGACCAACGTGGCCGGCGAAGAGGCGACCCCTCTCATGAGTTCGGTCGTGAAGGTTTCGGCTGGTGGCGAAGTGACGGAAGTGGCCAACACATGGCCGATCGAGCGCGACGAAAACCCTGACGGCACAGACGTCTTCGAGACCCATCCTTACGGTGTAGCAGCCGGTCCAGACGGGATGCTCTACGTCGCCGATGCCGGCGCCAACACGGTGCTGAAGGTCGATCCTGCGACGGGTGAGGTGAGTCTGCTGGCTGTCATCCCGCCGGTCAAAGGCGCCTTCCCCAGTCCCTCCTACGGCGGCGAACTCCTGGCCGACCCTGTGCCAACCGGCATCGTCGTGGATGACGAGGGCAATGTGTTCGTGTCGCTGTTGACAGGTGCGCCCTTCTTGCCTGGCAATGCCAAGGTGGTCAAGATCACACCAGACGGTGAGATGAGCGACTACGCGACCGGGTTGACCATGCTGACCGACCTGCGCAAGGGGCCGGACGGTGAGATGTACGCAGTGCAGTTTGTCCTGCTCACCGACCAAGGGCCTAAGCCGGACAGCGGCGGCGTCTTCAAGATCGTGGAGGGCGACAGCCGATCCGAGCTGGTGATCCAGGGTCTCTCCTTCCCCACATCGGTCGATTTTAACGCCGAAGGTGATGCCTATGTCGCGGTGAACGGGGGCTTTGTTCCTCCTGGCACCGGCGCTGTTCTTGAATTTGCCAGCCTGGTCACGCCGATGGCTCCGATGGAATCCGAGGCTGAGGCGGCGGTCGAGGCCGCTGTCGAGGCTGAGGCCGAAGAGATGGCAGCGGACAGCGTCACCGTCTCCGACCAGGAATCCAATGGCGAACAGGTCACCGTGGACAGCGTCACCGCAGCCGAAAATGGCTGGATGGTGATCCATGCCGACGATGGCGGCAAACCGGGTCCGGTCCTGGGCAAGGCAGCCGTACCCGCCGGCACGACCGAGAATGTGATCATCATGCTCGACGAGGCGTTGGAGGGCGAAGCTACGGTCTGGGCGATGCTGCATGTGGATGCCGGCGTACTGGCCGAGTACGAATTCCCCGGTCCTGACGGCCCCGTCAAGATCGATGATGCCGTCGTGATGGCGCCCTGATGGTCACAGCCATGATGGCTGAAGGCGATGCCATGGCCGAGGAAGAGCCGGCGAGGCGAGATGGCTGAAGGCGACGAGGCCGAAGGTGAAATGGCTGAGGGCGACGAGGCCGAAGGTGAAATGGCTGAAGGCGAAATGGCCGAAGGCGACAAGATGGCAGAAGCCGCACCTGAGCAGATGCCCGAAACCGGCGCCGAACTTTCCTCGACCACGACCAGCATTTCGGTCGTCGTCCTGGTGCTGCTTGGGCTGGTCGCGACCACGCTCTTCACCCGCAAGCGCCACGCCTAACCGCACGTCGCTGTAGTTTAACACTCAGCCGTGCTGAAAGCTGTGAGCTTACAGCACGGTGAGAATGACCAATCAAAAAGAGCGGCCGCCGAATCCCATCGGCGCCGCTCTGAATTTCACCCAATCACCCCATCACACCCTCAATGTAACAGCCTCACCACTCGCCGCCGAGGCATATTGCGCCAGTGCACTCTGCAAAAAGGCCCGTCTCAGACTCAGAGGGACGACGGGGGCGGCTCCGTCCAGAACGCACGCCTCCATGGCCTGAACCTCGCACAGATAGGGGTCGATGGCCGGCGTCACGATCTCTTCGTCTGCGCCGCTGCGACCGGTCAACACCATGCGGCTCGGCTCCCCCTTCAGCCCCGGTTTCCACGGCTCAACGAGGTTCAGAATGCCCTCGTCGCCTACAATCAACGCGCCTTCGCGAAAGGGCGTACGAAAGCCGCTCGACACCTGGCCTACCGCGCCATTGCCGAAGACAAGCTGCCCACGCATGGCCACATCCACACCGCTCTCGCCGACGATCTGGCTGGCAAAGACTGACCGAGGCGCGCCCTGGTCGATCATGGTGATGGCCATGCTGTTGGGATAGACGCCCACATCCCACAGCGATCCACCGACCAGGCTGGCATCCAGACGAATATTGCGGCTGTTTTCGGGCGACAGGTAGAAGTTGAACCAGCTGTTGACCAACTGCACCTGGCCCAGCTTTCCA
>JAAUPU010000167.1 GCA_012032975.1 Caldilineaceae bacterium
TCGAAGCGCGGGCTTCGGCTTCCGCGGCGCGTTCCACCTGCGCCTCGGCGATCAGGTCCATCCAATGTTCGCTGGCAACGGCACCCACCGATTTGGTCTTGTCGGCAGCCACCAGGCCGCCGGCAATCGCTGCCTTTGCCACGGGCCGCAATGTTGGCACCAGCGGGGACACTGCAACGACACCTGCACCGATGAGCAATGCTAGAAACTCCATCGTTCGATCTCCTTATGTGATAGCTCAGAATCAGCAGTCCAGCAGACTCAAAGCGCTAGGCCACTGCCGGAAAATAACTATCCACGAAGTTACACAAAGCTGCACGAAGTACCAGGTCAAATCTTGGTGTTCCTTCGTGAGCTTCGTGGATGCTTTTAATTTTGGATTGGCCTAAGCGGCCATCAGTTCTTGAGCCTGTTCGGCCCAATCGTCCGGGTTGATGACCCTGTAGCGCGGGCCGCCATTTTCCAGGAGCTCCTTGATCGCGGCGGGGTCAGCCTCTGCAAGCTGTGCAAATGTCGTAATGCCAGCCTCATTCAGGAGGGTCTGAACTTTCGGCCCGATTCCCTTGATCTTTTTGAGATCGTCGCCGGAGGCGGCGACTGTGGCTGAAGCAGCGGCAGCGGCCGTCGCAGCGGCTTTGGCCGCCGCTTGGGCTTCCCCAGCCTCATCGCTGCCCAGGTCGTCCCCGGTCTCGACCGAACCATCTTCACCGGCGGTGGCTGCTTCCGCCTCTTCCGCAGCCTCAGAGATCATGGTTCCCCACTGATATGCAGCCACAGCGGCCGCACCCTTTGTCATATCCGCCAGGGCCAATCCGCTCTTGATACACGCCTTGGCCACAGGGCGGAGCGACGACACCATCGGCGAAACGGCAATGATGCCGGCGCCGACCAGCAGACCCAAAAGTTCCATTTCTGACCTCCCAACATATTCAAGGTTTTGCTAAAGGAGACTGTGCAGAATCCGATCAATTCTGTGAGAAAGCACGCTTCATGGGATCGATGGCAGGCGATGAGAGAAACGTATTTCTCCGACGACGCGCAATGTTCCCTGGCCGGTATCAGCCACCCGGTCTCCGCCTGCCCATTCGATAGAAAATTACCACGTCTTGAAGGCTTCGGGGTCACCCAACCTCCAGTCCGATTCCCTCACTATGCAGCAAAGATCTCTGGACGTCAACAGGTTTTCGGTTCACTTTTCTATGGGCTGATCTGCCTATTTTGGGCGGCTGTTCAAGCTTACGCCAATCCAAGGCAATAGCTATCCCCAGATTTCACAGAGTCCTTCTGTACAATCTGCACAATCTGCGGCGAGATTATTATTTTGGAAACGCCTCATGTGCCTTGTCGGGCTACTTGACCGGCGGGCGCCCCCTATTCCAGCGAACGGCTGGATTGATGATAAAATATGTGTGACTCATTTTGGACGATCCATCAGGACGATCTGCCTGTGTCAAGAATCTGGACCCTCATCACCAGAGCCAGAGCGGGATTGCGGCCCTGTTGTCTGGCCCTTCTGCTCCTCGTGACATTTCCGGGCCACACTTTCCGGGCCGCTGCTGTCCCGGTCCCCGCGTCAACGGTGCGCTCCCAAACCGGGGGCGGTCTGGCCGGAGATCCAGCTGGACACGAAATCCCGTATCGCTTTGACCAGATCACCACCGAGCAGGGTCTTTCGACCTCGGATGCCTGGGCTGTGGTCCACGACCCCCACGGCTATGTCTGGTTGGGCACGCTGGACGGACTCAATCGCTACGACGGCTATGGCATGAAGGTCTTCAAGCACAGCTTGACGGACCCAACCACGTTGAGCGACAACGCCATCCGAGCCATGGCTGTGGACCGGGAGGGCGCGCTCTGGATCGGCACCTGGTTTGGTGGGCTGAATCGGTACGAGCCAGAGACGGAGAGCTTTACCCGCTTTCAACACGACCCCGACGATCCGAACAGCCTGAGCAACGACGGCGTTTTTGCGATTTTGGAGGATCGGGCCGGCGCGCTGTGGCTAGGCACGCGCGGCGGCGGACTCAACCGCTTCGACCCCTCGACCGGCCTCTTCACGGCCTACCGACACGACCCGGACGACCACACGTCTATAGGTGACGACAATGTCTTTGCTCTGGCAGAGGATGAGGATGGCGCGTTGTGGCTGGCCACGGATCGCGGTCTCGATCGCTTCGATCCGGCCACCGAAACGTTCCAACATTATCGCCATGATCCTGACGACCCGGCAAGCTTGAGCAACGACGTAGTCCGCGCTGTGCTGATCGATGAGGGCGGCGCGCTATGGGTCGGCACATGGGGCGACGGAGTGAGCCGTTTCGACCGAGAGAGCCAGGAGTTTGTCCATTTCCGCCATGAACCGGACAACCCAGGCAGCTTGAGCAACAACGCCGTGAAGTTCATCAAGCAAGCCGACGACGGCAGATTGTGGGTCGGTTCATTTGGCGGCGGGCTGAATCTGCTGGATCCACAGACCGGGGCGAATTGGCGCGTGGGCGTCAGCAGCAGGGATGCATCGACGACCACGCCGGTCGAGATCACGGACATCCTGGAGTACGCCGGCCTCGTCTGGATGACAGCCCGTAGCGGTGTCTATGCGCTTGATTTTGCGCCCAAGCCTTTCGTCAGCATTCAACGCGATCCGAGCGACGCCAACAGCCTTTCGGCCAATGGGATCGATGCAATCTACGAAGACCCGCAGGGCATCCTATGGGTGGCCACTGCATCGACCGGCCTCAATCGGATCGATCGGGTCAGCGGTGAGATCCGCCATTTCCAGGAGGACGAGGGCGACCCAGTGGGATCGAGTGCCAACTGGATCTGGGACATCACACCCGACCCAGATGGATCCCTCTGGTTGGCCACCTACGGCGGTGGTCTGGCCAGGTTCGATCCGGCGACCGGGGAGTCGACCTACTACCGACACGACCCCAACGACCCAACGAGCCTGGCTTCGGACCTGACGACCTCGGTTCTGCGTGATCCATCCGGCGACTACTGGGTCGGCACGTGGGATGCAGGGCTGGATCGCCTTGACCCAGCCACGGGACACTTCACCCACTATGCCGCCAACCCTGAAGAGGCGACCGGGCTGAGCGACCGCGCCATCATGATGCTGGCACACGATCGGCATGGCGAACTCTGGATCGGAACCCTTGCCGGCGGACTCAACCGCTTCGACCGCGCCACAGATTCGTTCGTCCGCTACCAGGGCGAGGTCGGCAACCCCAATGGCCTTCCAGCCAACGGCGTGACCGCGTTTCTGCTCGACCAGGCGGATCGCCTTTGGGTCGGCACCATGGGCGGCGGCCTGGCGCGTCTGGATGCCAAGAGCGGCGAGCTGATCGCCACCTACAGCAGTAGCAGCAGTGATCTGCCCAACGATACCGTTGCCAGCATACTCGAAGATGAAGCCGGGTTTCTCTGGATCGCCACCGGCAATGGGTTGTCTCGCTTTGATCCCGAGACAGAGACCTTTCGCAATTACGACGTGGCGGACGGGTTGCCGTCCAATGTCTTTGAGTTGTCCACGGCGCTCCAAAGCCCCAGCGGCGAGATGTTCTTCGGCACTGCAAACGGCCTGCTTGCCTTCCACCCCGAGCAGATCCGCGACAATCCTTTGGCGCCACCTGTGGTGATCACCGAGCTGCTCTTGAACAACAAACCCGTCGAAATTGGCGGCGAAGAAACGATCTTGCCCCAATCCATCGACCTGACCAAGGCGCTGGTCCTCTCCTATCTGGATCGAGTCGTCTCTTTTGAGATCGCCGCCCTGAACTACATCGCGCCCGAAAAAAACCGCTACCGCTATATGCTGGAAGGCTTTGACGATGAGTGGACCGAGGTGGGCAGCGACCACCGTCTGATCACCTATACCAACCTGGATCCCGGCGAATATACGTTTCGTGTGTTGGGTTCCAACAACGACGGGATCTGGGACGACACAGGCGTTCGCTTGCGCTCATCGTCACCCCTCCCTGGTGGGAGACGCTCTGGTTTCGCGTCTCGTTGGGAATCCTGCTGGTTGGGCTGGTCGTGGGCGGCTTTGGCCTGGAACGAAAGCGCGCCCGATCACAGCAACGCAGGCTGGAATCTGTGGTCGCCAAGCGGACGCGCGAGCTACAGGACGCACGGGTCCAGATCAACACGTTGTTTGATAGTTCGCCGCTGGGAATCAGCGTCACCAATCTGGATGGCAAGATCCTGGGCGCCAACCGCTCCATGCACCAGATCACCGGCTACGGCGAAGAGGAGCTCCTCCAGACAAATATCAGCGCGCTCTACGTCGAGCCCGACCAACGCGCAGAAATTGTGAAGGCGCTACAAAAACAGGGATTTATCAGCGACTATGGTGTCCGCCTGCGTCGTCCGAACGGCGCCTCCTACTTTGGCAATCTGAACCTGAGCTGGCTGGAAATGGCCGGCGAACAGGTGATCGTGGGAATTCTTGGCGATGTGACCGAGGCGGTGCAGACCAGAGAAGCCCTGATTGCCCTGCACCATATCTCCTTCGAGCTGACATCCATCGGTGACTTGCAGACGCTGATCGACACGGCGCTCAAGAGTCTTCATCGGATCGTGGAGTTCGAGCGGGCGACGTTGATGATGCCCCAGCCAATGACCGACTCTCTTGTCCTCTATTCCCATCACGCGACCACGCCCCCCTCCGAATTGACCGTCGAGGAGATCCCGATCGATGTATGGCCCTATCTGCGCACGGTTCTGGATCTCCAAGAGACGACGTACGTGCCGGACATCCATGCCGACGAAAGCATCCGCTCTGCGTTGGCCTCGCTTCAGATCGAGCAGTGGACGGCCGTCTTGCAGGAGAGCAAAAGCTGGCTCTGCCTTCCGCTGCGGGTCGGGGAACGGGTCATGGGCTATCTGCATATCGTACACCGGGCGCCAAACCACTACGAAGAAGAGACCATCGACGTTGCCCGCACCTTTGCCAATCAGTTGGCCGTTGCCATCGACAACATCCATTTGACCGACCAGGCGCGACAGGCCGCGGCGGCAGAGGAGCGTTCGCGCATCGCGCGCGACCTGCACGACTCGGTCACCCAGACGCTCTTCTCCGCGAGTGTATTGGCAGAGGCCACCCCGCTGCTCTGGAACAAAAACGAGCAGATCGCGCGTCAGAACATGGAAAAGCTCAGCGCATTGATTCGCACTGCGCTGGCCGAGATGCGCTCGCTCTTGCACGAGCTACGGTCGGACGACCTGTCGAATCAACCTCTGGAGCTACTGATCCAGACATTGGCCGAGACGACGCGCCTGCGCAGCCATGTCGAAATCGCGACCCATGTCGAAAGCGATCGCGAACCCGCCCCGGAGATCGCCATGACCTTCTATCGAATTGCGCAAGAAGCCCTGAACAATGTGGCCAAACATGCAGAGGCCACCCAGGTCGAAATCTCGTTCACCGAAGACGCCAGCGGCTTGCGGCTCTGTATTCAGGACGACGGTCGCGGTTTCGATCCCCAGAACATTTTAGAGGGGCATATGGGGCTGACGATCATGGGGGAGCGCGCCGCAAAGATTGGCGGGAAGTTGCAGATCCAGAGCCGACCGGGTCAGGGCACAGAGATCTGTTTGACATGGTCCAACCAAAATGGAGGAGCACTTGATGGCTGAAGCGAGGCAGACGACCCACCAGACGACCGCCCCAATTCGGGTGATGATCGTCGATGACCATCCGATTGTGCGCGATGGCTTGAAGAATATGCTCCTGGCATTTGACGACCTATTGATGGTCGGCGAGGCAGCCGATGGCAGTGAAGCGCTTTCCTGTTGCCGGCGCGCCCGCCCCGACGTGATCTTGATGGATCTGATCATGCCCAGGCTGGATGGCATCGCGGCCACCACCGCCATCCTCGACGAGCAGCCGACCCTGAAGATCATCATACTGACCAGCTTTCTAGAGGAGAGCAAAGTACACCAGGCGCTGGAGGCGGGGGCGGTCGGCTATCTGCTCAAGAACATGCCGATCGAGGCGATGGCCGGCGCCATTCGCGCGGTCTATGCTGGCTACACCTCGCTCTCGCCAGAGGCGACCAGCGCCCTGGTACGGACCAAAACCGGTGCCCAAGCGCCAGGCCGCGACCTGACCCGGCGCGAGCGCGAGGTCTTGGCGCTGATCACCCAGGGGTTGAGCAATGACGAAATCGCCGACAAACTCGTGATCAGCCCTGCCACGGCCCGCCATCATGTCAGCGCCTGTCTCCAGAAGCTGAATGCCAGCAACCGCGCGCAGGCCGCGGTGTTGGCGACCAAACATAAGCTAGTCCCCTGACGATTCCAGAGCCACAGTTCCCCAAACAAAATAGGTGGATCGACCCATTACAGGATCAGCAGGTCAGCAGGTGCGATCTCGATATTGGACAGCTATACTACTTTGACCGGCATTGGATCCCCCGATAGATTGTCACTGGGAAACTTTCTGTGCGAATACTCATTGCAAGCGCTGATCGGGCGCTGAGATTGGCGCTACTCCTGTTGCTTGAAAGCGAACCGGGTCTGGTTGTGATCGGCATCTCTGACCAGTTGAGTAATTTGCTGACGGTCGTAGACGTCTCGCACACGGACATCGTCGTGTTGGATTGCGAGTTCTCGGGCCTGGCACTGGATGCACTGATCGATGA
>JAAUPU010000168.1 GCA_012032975.1 Caldilineaceae bacterium
AGACAAAATTCCTCGACAAAGGCGAGGAATTCCGTGCTTCGTTTATGCTATTCGACGATGAATACGGGGTGAGCCCGACCTTGGGCCTACGCTAAACTTAGCAATTGCCCGACGGTTCGATGAAGACTCTACGGGCGGACAGGCTTTGCGTCTGAGTGACGCTATTATACACAATGCCCATTCGTCTGTCCACGTACAGCTTTCGTTGATCGAGCAAAATGCTGCCGATGCGGGGATGTCTACCCGCACCGGCAGGTTTGTCCTAATCTCGTGTTTGGTCTGGACCGCTTCTAGAACAGCCCTGTCCCAAAGGTGGCCGCAAAGACCAGACTCACAATGCTCATCAGCTTGATCAGAATGTTCAATGCAGGACCGCTGGTGTCCTTGAATGGATCGCCAACGGTGTCGCCGATCACGGCGGCCTTGTGGGCACTTGATCCCTTGCCGCCCATTTGACCCGTCTCGATCCACTTCTTGGCATTGTCCCATGCACCGCCGGAGTTGGCCATCATCACGGCCAACATGAAGCCGGAGGAAATCGCGCCGATCAACATGCCGGCCAGCGCGGCCGCGCCCAGAATGTAGCCAACCAGCAACGGAGCGATGACCGCCAGCGTGCCCGGCAGGATCATCTCGCGCAGCGCACTCTGGGTGCTGATGGCCACAGCGGTCTTGTAGTCAGGTTTGCCTGTGCCCTCCATCAGACCGGGGATTCTCTGAACTGGCGTCGCACTTCGAGCACGATTTCGTAGGCAGCCTTGCCGACGGCGGTCATGGTCAAGGCCGCAAAGAGATATGGCAACACCGCGCCGATGATGATGCCCGGCAACATGGTGGGATCCAGCAGGTTCAACTCGAACTCCGGGATGTTGAGCTTGACGACCTGTACATACGCAGCCATCAACGCCAGCGCGGTCAGCACAGCCGAGCCGATGGCAAAACCCTTGCCGGTGGCGGCGGTCGTGTTGCCCAGGCTGTCCAGCGCATCGGTGCGCTCGCGGACCTCATCGGGCAGGTCGCTCATTTCAGCGATGCCACCCGCGTTGTCCGCCACCGGGCCATAGGCATCGGTGGCCAGAGTGACGCCCAAGGTGCTGAGCATGCCCACGCCCGCCAGCGCCACAGCATAAAGCCCGGCGTTGATAGCGAAGGCTGGGTCTGCAATGGTGCTCATGCCCAGCCAGATGCTGGCCAGGATGGCGACAGCCACGATCAACGCGGGCGCCACGGTGCTGTGCATCCCCACAGCCAGGCCCTCGATGATCAGCGTGGCTGGGCCGGTCTCGGACGCTTGGCAATGCCCTGGGTCGGTTTGGAGGTATAGGAGGTGTAATACTCTGTGAAGAAGGCGATGCCATTGCCCGCCAACAGGCCGACCAGGATCACAACCCAGTACTGGAAGTCGACGCCGGCCATTGGGATGATGATGGCCGACAAGATCAGAACCAGGGCGGATGCGCCATAGATGGCCCTGCGCAGTGTGTTGAGAAGGTCATGTTGGCTTGCGCCTTCTTTGGTCCTGACCAGGAAGGTCCCCACCAGCGCGGAGATGATGCCGACGGCGGCCACCAGGAAGGGCAGTCCGATCAGCGGAGCCGCGGCTGGGTCTTGGGCTGCAAGCACAGCGCCCAACGTCGCAGCGGCAATGATGGAGCCACTGTAGCTCTCGAAAAGGTCGGCGCCCATGCCGGCCACATCACCCACATTGTCGCCCACGTTGTCGGCGATGACTGCGGGGTTGCGAGGATCATCCTCGGGGATGCCTTGCTCGACTTTGCCAACCAGGTCTGCGCCGACATCTGCGGCCTTGGTGTAGATGCCGCCGCCCACACGGGCGAAGAGGGCGATGCTGCTGGCGCCAAAACCAAAGCCGGTAATGTAGCTCATGTTGCCGTCAAAGACGACATAGAGAACAGTCAGGCCGATGATGCTGAAGCTGACCACGGCCATGCCCATGATCGAGCCGCTGTTGAACGCAACACGCAGGCCCTCGTTCAGGCTTCTGCTGGACGCGGCCGCAGTGCGCACGTTGGCCCGCACCGCGATAAACATGCCCAGATAGCCGGCTGCACCCGACGCAATCGCACCCACCACAAAAGCAACAGCGGTCTGCCAATCCAGGAAAATGGCCAGCGCCACACCCACAACCACGACGAAGCCGGCAAGGAAGGTGTATTCGCGGTTCAGGAAGGCTGCCGCGCCCTCTTGAATCGCGGCGGCGATGTTGCGCATGACATCGTTGCCGGTGTCTTGTGAGAGTACGTTGCGCGTCTGTACCAGCACAAAGATGATGCCAACGAAACCCATCAACATGGTAAAAATGACGACCATATTTTCGGTTAACATAATTTCGATCCTCCCTCGGGTATCATGATGACAACTTCGCTTTCGGTGCCTTGTATGGCATGTAATGAATGAATCGAGGCGGTTCGCAACAACAAAAAGCCTCTGCTGGGACCTGCCCAGTTCTCAGAGGCGTTTGCAGGAGTTTCAACTGCTACAGCGCTGTAACGAATCATGGTTGCGACGAAGCGGACGTCGAATGGAAACGCGGCAATGCGTTGCGATTGGAATTGCGCTTGCTTTCACAAACGCGTCCTCCGTATTGTATGTTGAGTCACATTGGGAAGTCAAATTTATAGCGAGACGGCGTACACGCGTTTCGGGCCACAGCAGGAAAATTGTTACAATAGAATCAACGCATTCGCTTTGGAGATAGCAAGGATGGCGAATGAGTGACTGTGAATGAATGGGTACGGAGAAGCCACATGGTGCAATCAGCGAGCAAAGAATACATCTATATGGACCATTCGGCCAGCACGCCCGTCTTGCCGGAGGTGCGGGCCGCGATGGAGCCTTATTTCGCCGATTTCTACGGCAATCCCTCCAGCATCCATGCGGTGGGACGCCGGGCCGGCCTTGCGCTGGCCCAAGCGCGCCAGACCATCGCCGGGCTGATCGGCGCCAGAGCGCACGAGATCATCTTCACCGGCTGCGGCACCGAGAGCGACAATGCCGCGCTGCGCGGCATTGCCCTGGCCAGACGACAGGCGACCGGCGCCAATCGCATCATCACCTCGGCCATCGAACACCATGCGGTCCTGCACACCGCCGAAGATCTGCGCGAGCACTATGGTTTTGACCTGACGGTGTTACCGGTGGACGCAACCGGCCTGATCGCTGTGGACGATGTAGACCTGGCGCTTGGCAACGGAGATGACGTCGCGGTTGTCAGTGTGATGCTCGCGAATAACGAAGTGGGTGCGATCCAGCCGGTCGCCGAGATCGGCGCACTCTGCCAAGCGGTCGGCGCACCCTTCCACACCGACGCAGTGCAGGCGGCCGGCAAGCTGTCGCTCCATGTGGATGCGCTGAAGGTAGATGCGTTGAGCGTCAGCGCGCACAAGTTCTATGGTCCCAAAGGGGTCGGCTTTCTCTACCTGCGCGGCGGCACGCCCTTTCTGCCCTTCATGACCGGCGGTAGCCACGAGGGAGGGCGGCGCGCGGGGACTGAAAACGTCCCCTATATCGTCGGTATGGCCAAGGCGCTGGAAGTGGCCGAGGCGGATCGGATCGACGAGTCTGCCCGGCTGCGGGTGCTGCGCGACCAGTTGATCGGCGGCATCCTGGAGGGGGTGGAGGGCGCGCGGCTGACCGGTCCGGCGAGAGCGCGACTGGACAACCATGCCAGTTTTGTCCTGGCCGGCGTCGAAGCCGAAGGCGTGCTGATCGCGCTGGACATGGCCGGGGTGGCGGCCAGCAGCGGCAGCGCCTGCACCAGCGGTTCGCAGCGACCCAGCCACGTCTTGACCGCGATGGGCGTTTCGGCTGCGGATGCGATTGGCGGGCTGCGTCTGAGCCTGGGCCGCAGCAACAGCGCCGACCAGGTGAGCTATCTGTTGGAACAGTTGCCCACAATCGTCGAACGGATCAAAGAGACGTAACTTGGGCCGCGGTAGCGAAATCGATGGAGATTTCGTCGCAGTTTCGACCAATTTAGCCCGGCAAAAAAGCGCTCCTGACATACTGTTGTCAGGAGCGTTGTCGTATCTTGGAATCGTCAAATGACACCGGATTCCAACTTCAGTTCACAAAGGAGAACAACCATGATCGCGCAAGCAGCTTATGTCGGCATCGTCGTCAGCAACATCGAAGAGGCCACCGCCTTTTACCGAGATCAGCTCGGGCTGACGGTCAACGAGCAGGAGAGCATCCCCGGTCAGTACACCCAGTTCCAGTTGGAGGGGGGCGCAGTCTTGTCGCTTCAGAAGGGCACCGACATTCCCGGTGGACAGACGTTCGAGCCTGCGGTTCTGGTCGACGACGTGGATGCGACCTATGCGACCTGGAAGGCCCGAGGCGTGGACATGGTCGACCAGCCCCACGATCTCCCCTTTGGGCGGTCGTTCATCTTCCGCACGCCAGATGGACATGCGCTGCGGGCATTCCGTCCCCTTGCGTAGCTGAGAGGTGAGGTGTCGCCATGGAAAATCGTGTCGCTTCCAGGTGATCACCCGACACGCCTATTTCGGCGGATGAATTGGTCGCAAGCGCCTGGGCGATGCGGCGAAGCTCGTCCCGCAATCCCTCCGGTTCCAGCACCTGCATCTGCTCTCCCCAACTCAGCAGCCAACGCACAAATTGTGGCATCGAAGCGACTCGAAACTCCAGTGTCAGGCCGCCATCTTCATTTTCATCGATTTCGCTTACAAAGGAGAAGTGCGGGGTTTCCTGCACCCAGCGCGCGATCGACCCGTCGAAGTGCGCGACGACCCGCTGACCCTCTTCAGTGCTGCGTCCAAGGGTCAGCTCGCGCGGTTCAAACGTTTCGTCCAGCAAAGTGAGCTGGTCGATTCGGTCCAGCCGAAAGTTGCGCTGATCCTGGCGCAGCCGGCAATAGGCGCCCAGGATCCAGGCTCGATCTACGTAGGCCAGGTGGAGCGGCTCTACATCGCGCGCGCTGATGCGGTTGCTGTGGCCGGCGTGGTAGTGGATGTTCACGACGCGGCGCTCGTGGATCGCAGTCTGCAAGCGCTCAAAGGTGACATCATCCAGGTCGAGCGGCGTGCGCGCCACCGTGTAGAAGCCCAGCACAGCTTGCATCGCCTCCACCTGGGCCAGTGTTGGCTCGGGCAAGACTGCGCGTACCTTTTCCAACGCCGTGGCCGCGGCCTGGCGCGTCTCGCCTGCTTGGGTCAACCCGGTCAGCATGGAGATGGCCAGGAAGAGGGCGCGCGCTTCCGCCTCAGAGAACATGACCGGCGGCAGGTGATAGCCTTCCAGCAGTTCGTACCCTGTACCCGGCATCCCGACAATTGGCACACCGACCTCGCAAAGGGCGTCGATATCGCGGTAGACTGTGCGGTCGCTCACTTCGAAGCGTGCGGCCAGATCCTGGGCGCGCACATGCCGTTGACTCTGGAAAACGAGCAGGTAGCCGAGCAGTCTGTCGATGCGGTTCATGGTTGCTTCTCTTCACCACAGCCTGCGCAAATCTCACGGATGATATCGCTCAAATCTGCGGCCATCTGTGAAATCTGTGGATCTCCAAGCGTTGAGATCGGAAGTCAGGTGCGCGGGTAAACCTGGGTCACGATAGGCAACTCGCCGCCCACGTCTTCCAGGAATGCGATCTCGCGTTTGCCCGGGGTCCAGCGATAGCGCAGCCAGCGGTTGCCGCCCACGTCTGGACAAAGAGCGTGTCGTCGCTGATGTCTTGAAAGACCGGGCCGCCAAACCGTTCGCTCAGATCGGCGAGTGTGTCAAAGCTCTTGATGATCACGGATGATCCATTTCTGCACCCAACATGCGGCCAACTTTTCGACTATTGGTAGCTTTTCCGAAAGTGACGGAATCCCTGCTGTTGATAGAAAGTGTCTGCCCGAAGTGAAATCTGTGTGACTACTTGCTGAATCTGACATGCGCGACTCATGGTGTCGCCTTGTTGCCGCCTGCGACATTTAGGCTGCCCGTGTGAATCCCGTTCGGGCCAAGCCGACTTTCCTGACCCTGTAGCGCGGGTAGCGAAATCGTAAAGCAAGCGCCTTGTCCACCCTCGCCGTTGGTCACGGTGATCGAACCGCCGTGCGCTTCAATGATCGATTTGGCGATGGGCAGACCCAAACCAGATGCACCGTTGTTTGTGCGCGAGGCGTCGCCGCGGTAGAAACGTTCGAAAATGCTGGGCGAGCTCTTCGGGGGCAATGCCCGGCCCGGTGTCGGCCACGCTGAGCAAGACATGCTCGCCATCCGCGTGCGCGCCGAGTACGATCTCGCCGCCGACCGGTGTGTGGCGCAGTGCGTTGCTGACCAGATTGCCGAGCACCTGGGCAATGCGCTCTGGATCGACCCAAATTTCGCTCAAATCGTCGGAGGCGTCAACGCGCAATGTGACATGCTGTTCCGCCGCCTGGCCTTGATGCGCTGCCGCTGCCCGCGCAAGACAATCGCCTGGCGCAACGGCGATCGGGTGCAGGTGCAACTCGCCCGCATCGGCCAGCGACAGCGTGCGCAGGTCGTCGATCAGGTGGTTGAGATGATTGGCCTCCTGGTGGATCACCGTGAACATCTCAGCAGAGCCTTGCAGTTTGCCATCGCTCAGCGCTTCGGCGTAGCCGAGAATCACGCTGAGCCG
>JAAUPU010000169.1 GCA_012032975.1 Caldilineaceae bacterium
CGACCGATGTGGCTTGCAGGATCGCTCGCGCACCGACATCGCCGCGTTGGAGACCACCACGTCGATGCGGCCAAATCGTTCGACGACACCGGAAAACATAGCGGCCACCGCGTCGCGGTCGGAGACATCCGCCGGCCAGAAAAGCGCCTCTTGACCCAGCGCCCGCACCGAGGCGACCACCTCTTCGGCCAGTTCCGCATGGGCACGGTCATTGACAACGATGTTGGCGCCCTCCTCGGCCAGGCAGAGCGCAATGCCCCTGCCGATGCCGCGCGCCGCGCCGGTAATCAAGGCTGTCTTGCCTGTGAATCGATTCATCCTTCAGTCTCCTGGGTAGTTGGTGGTGGAGGATTTGTCAACGGGCCGCATCGAAGCCAAGCCCTATTGTATCCCAAAAATGGACACTGTCGAAGCATGGATCGCAACCTGGGTGAAAGCGTGCGACCGAGTCCGTTCACGGAAGGAGCGGCGTTCTGCAAACGGCATGGTTGGGGCTTGAGATCGTTATGGAGTTTCGCCCGAAGCGTCCACGAAGAGCGGCAACGCCTCTGTCAACGAGGTAAATACCGCGGAGGCCAGCGCAGCGACCTGGGGCGAGGGTTGTTTGCAGTCGGGAACCATGTACGTTTTCATGCCGGCGGTGGTTGCGGCGATCACGCCAGCTTCCGAATCTTCAAAGGCTAGACACGCCGATGGATTCACGCCCAACCGTTGCGCGGCGAGTAGAAAGAGATCGGGTGCGGGCTTGCCATGTGGCACCTGATCCGCGGTGACGATATGCACGAAGCGGTGGGCGATGGCGCCGCGGCTCAGCGAGAAGAGGGCTTCATCCCACGCGGATGATGTGGCCACGGCTTTGGGGATGGCCAGGCTGTCGAGCAGGTCGAGCAATTCGAGCAGACCCGGCTTACACTGGATCCCGGATTCATCGACAATCTCCTCCCAGACCTGGGGCCAGCGCACTCGAAACTCCTCCAGCGGAAAGCGGTCGCCATACGCTTGAAGCAGAGAGGCTTCGCCGTCGGCAATGGTGCGCCCGACGCAGGAGATCAGCAGGTCATACTCCAGCACAAAGCCAAGCTCACCCGCGGCCCGCTCCCACGCGACGCCATAAATCCACTCGGTGTCCAACATCAAGCCATCCATATCGAAGATCACAGCTTGGGGCAGCATAGAGCGTCACTTTCTTTCCGTGTGGGCTGCGTGGTCGAAGAGCGCGGCTGCTTCCGGTTCTTGACCAGCCAGCACCGCCAGCACATTGCGCGCCGTGCGCAGACACATGGCCCGATAGGTCGCGGCGGTCAATGCGGCCACGTGAGGTGTGATCAATGCCCGCGGGTCGGCCAGTAGCGGATCATTCGGCAGCGGTGGTTCGGCTTCCAACACATCGGCGGCAAAGCCGGCCAGACGCCCGCTCTGCAATGCAACCCGCAGCGCGACTTCATCGACCACCGCACCGCGCGCCGTGTTGACAAGCAATGCACCCGGTTTCATGCGCGCCAATTGCTGTGCGCCGATCAGGCGATGGGTCTCTTCGGTCAGCGCGACATGCAAAGTGACCACATCGGCCTGCTGCAATAGATCGTCCAGCGCCAGTGCTTGATAGGGCAGCGTCAATGGGCTGCGATTCCAATAGGCAACCCGCATCCCAAAGGCCGTGGCCAGCTCGGCCACCCGCCGGCCGATCGCACCCATGCCCACGATGCCCAGCGTCAAGCCCAGCACATCGTTGCCACATAGCCATCGCGGCTCGCCCAATTCCCCTGCTTGACCGCAGTCGCCAGCGGATAGAGATCGCGCACCAGGGCCAGGATGAAGAGCAGCGTCTGTTCGGCAACCGCGGTGGTTGTGCTGCCCGGTGCGTAGACAACCGCGACGTTTTGATCGGCGGCGGCTTGCACGTCGATGTTGTCCAGTCCGACGCCGCAACGCGCTACGACACGCAAGTGGGGGCAGCGCTCGATCAGCGTGCGCGAGATCTTGCCGCGCCCACGCGTGAGGATGGCTGCGACTTCTTCCAGCAACACGGCTGGCCCCGGTTCGGTCGGCGAGGCAGCCAGAACCACAGGGCCATGCTCAGCCAGCAGGCTCTGCGCGTCTGGGTGGATGGTTTCGAGCAGGAGGGTGGTCATGGGGATACTTGACATGGGGATGCTGGCTGGCCAAGGAACGCCAACCTCACGCAGCCTCACGCGTCCTGCGCAAATTCTCGTACAAACTCGGCGCGGGGGGTGACGCCCAGCCCTGGTCGCGTGGGCGCGGCCAGCTTGCCATCGACGACCGGGATCTTCTCTTCGGCCAGTTCGCGCAGCAACGGGTTGGCGCCCAGCGAATATTCGATGATGATCGCGGCCGGGCTGGCAAAGGCCAACGTCACGCCGGCCATGAACGAGAAGGCAGACCCCCAGCAATGGGGCGCCAACTCCAGTTGGTAGGCCGAGGCGAGATGGGCGATGCGCACGCCTTCGGTGATGCCACCGCAGATGGCCAGGTCGGGCTGCAAAATGTCGGCCGCGCCCACCTCGATCAGATCGCGGAAATCGAAGCGGGTGAATTCGCTTTCGCCAACCGAAATGGGAATCGACGTCGTGGCGCGGATCTCGGCTGTGCCGCGGCGGTTGTCCGAGTTGGTCGGCTCCTCGAACCAGCGCACGTTGCAGGCTTCCAGTTCGCGGCAGAAACGCTTGGCTTCGGGCACGCTAAAGGTGCCGTGGGCGTCGACCATGATGTCGATGGCCGGACCCAGGTGGTCGCGTGCGGCACGGACACGGGCCACGCTGTGGTCCACCGTGCCATCCATCACGCCGACGCGCATCTTGACCGCATCAAAGCCACCCCGCTCAATATAGCCAGCCAGTTGCGAGCCGATCTGCTCACTATCGGCCCAGCCGCCGCTGGCATAGGCGCGCATCTCGTCGCGGCACGCACCGCCCAAAAGCTGCACCACCGGCACGCCCAGCGACTTGCCCAGCAGATCCCAGAGCGCCATATCCACGCCGCTCATGGCCGAGAGGGTCAGCCCGCGCCGACCCAGGATGGGGAATCCGCGGCCGCGACTCAGCGCATAGTGGTCGCGGGTGCCATTGTACATCCGCTCCCACAGTTCGACGATGCGCCGCGCGTCCTGACCAATCAAGATCGGGCGCAGGTCATGTTTGACGACCGCGGCCAACGAAGCGCAGCCACCCGCGCTGCCCACCGCAGCCTTGGCCTCGCCATAGCCGGTCAAACCATCGTCGGTTGTAATCGTCACCAGCGTCATGTCAAAACTGGTCAGCCGCCCAAAATCGGAAACATGCTGCTGCTCGTAGGGAATCGGACAACTGAGCCAGACGGCGTTTACATCGCGAATAATCATGGTCTGCTCTGAATGGTGAACTGTGAGTTGCGAATGGTGAATGGCGGACCGTGCGGCTCAGCGATTGACCATTGTCAATTGAGTGTGTTCAGACCCGGTCGAGCCAGCATTCCGGGATTAGGCCAAAGCGAGTGGCTCAACCGGAACTGTCGTGGCCTAATCCCGGAATGCTTCAACTGCCAAGAAACATGGCTTACTCACTTTGAACACACCTGATCAATTGATCAGCGGCAACAGCGTGTTCGCGGTCTCCTCGACCAGCCAACTGTAGAATTCCTCGGAGAGGACGCCCGATCCGTGATCTTCGATGAACTTGAGCTGTTCGGGTGTCAACTCGGATTCGGCATCGGCCATGGCGTTCTTGTACGGGTTGGCCGGGGTGCGGTCCAGCGGGGCCACAAACTCGACGGTGATCGCGCCATCATAGCCGATCTCCTTCAGCGTGCCGATGATCCGCGGCCAGTCCAGCGCGCCCATGCCACAGGCCATGCGGTTGTTGTCTGCAACGTGAAAATCGACCAGTCGCTCCTTGGAAGCGCGGATTGCATCGAACATGTTGACCTCTTCGATGTTGAGGTGAAAGGTGTCGATGCAGACGCCACAGTTGGGGCCAACTTCTTGAGCCAGCAAAACGGCCTGGTCGGCGCGGTTGATAAAGTTGGTCTCGAAGCGGTTGAGCGGCTCCAGCGCCATACGCACGCCGGCGCGTTCGGCGTGGCCGTACACCTCGCGCAGCCCTTCCACCGCCCATGCCCACTCCTGCTCTGGTGTGTCCATAGCCGCCACCTTGCCCACCTGAGAGGGGACAATGGTCATCTCGTAGCCATCAAGTTCCTTGACCATGGTGATGCAGTCGTTGATGTACTTGACCGAGTTGGCGCGCACCGCTTCGTCGGCATGGATCAGGTCGCGGCCCTCGAACATCAGGCTGACCGACCCCCAACACTTGAGGCCATGCTCGCGCAGCAACGCACCGACCGCTTTGGTGTCGTAGATTTCTGGCTCGCCGCTGATCTCGATGGACTTGTAGCCATACTTGGCCAAGCGACGAATCGTCACCTCAATTGGCTCGGCCCTCATCCAGTTGTGCATGGAAAGATGCATGTGTGGTTTCTCCTAGGATTTGTTGTAAATGGACGTTGTCGTGCGTCGATGTCGATGTTACGTGCGTACTGAAGGGATGAGGAGATGACAGGATGACAAGGTGACCGAGGGACGTCGTGATTCATCCCGTCATCCCTTCATCCCTCACCCTGTCATCCCCCTCACCTTGTCACCCCTTCACCTGCTCCAAAGGCGGCGGCGCGGGACGAACATGGCTCCAGACGATGAAGGCAAGCGTCGAAAAGAGCAGCACCAGAAATCCCAAAGTATAGGCGTGAAAGAACCACGGCTGGAACATGCCCACCGCGCCGACGACGATGCCGCCGATGGCCGTGCGCTCGATCAGCGTGTAGGTGCGATAGGAAACGCGGTCGTTGAAACGCCTGGCCATGAAGCGGATGAAGTAGATAAAGAGGCCAAGAATGGTCAGAAACCCGATCAGGAACAGGAGTGCTTGGGTACTCATAGATCGATCCGATCCCCTTGCGGGCCGAAAAAGTGGAGGTGCTCCTGGCGAATCGAGAAGCGCACCTCATCACCGATCGACCAGGCTGTCATGCCCGAAACCATGCTCAACAATGACAGATCGCCGGTGCGGATGTGCAGCACGGTCTCGACGCCCAGTGGCTCGACAAGCGTTAGCCGACCGCTGAACGCTCCCTGCTCTTCCAGATGGATATCCTCGGGGCGGACGCCCAACGTGAAGGCGGCCGGCAAGTCCGCCCGCGTACCGGGCACAGGCAGATGGAGCGGCGAGCGGGCGATGTGCAGCGTGCCATTGTCACGCTCTGCATCCAACAGATTGATGCGCGGCGAGCCGACCAAATAGGCGACGAAGATGGTGGCTGGACGGTCATAGATATCCACCGGCGTGCCGATCTGGACGATCTTGCCCTCGTTCAAAACGGCGATGCGGTCGGCCAGGGTGAGCGCTTCGACCTGATCATGGGTGACATAGAGGGTGGTGCTGTTCTGTGTCTTCTGGATATGGCGCAGTTCGACGCGCAGTGTCTCGCGCAGCTTGGCGTCGAGATTGGAGAGCGGCTCATCCATCAAGTAGGCGCGCGGGCTGCGCACGATGGCGCGGCCAATCGAGACCCGCTGCATCTCTCCGCCGGAGAGTTTGGCCGTCTTGCGCTCCAACAGGTGGCTGATGCGCAGGATCTCGGCGGCTTCAGTGACTCGCGCGCGGATCTCGTCGTCGGCAAGGCGGCGCATGGGCGAACGCAGTGGAAAGGCCAGATTGTCATAGACGGTCATGGTCGGGTAGAGCGAATACTGCTGAAAGACAAAGGCCACGTCGCGTTCGGCAGGCGAGTACTCATCGACGACGATGTCGTCGAAAAGCACCACACCGGCCGTCTGTTTCTCCAGACCCGCAATGACGCGCAATGTGGTGGTCTTGCCAGCGCCTGTCGGCCCCAGCATCACAAAAAACTCGCCGTCCGCGATCTCAAAGGAGATCTCCTGCAACGCCGTGACGTTGCGAAAGCGTTTGGTGATGCCCTCCAATTTGATGTCAGCCACGGGCGCCCTCCGGGCGGATCGCCAGCTCACTGACGGGGTCGAAGAAGCGTACCATCTGGGGGTCGATGTCGATTGAGACGACATCGCCAATGGCATGTCGAACATCCCGTTGGCGCGCGCATGGACCATGGTCTCGGCGGCATCGCCGTCCAGGGCCAGGTGCAACATGGCATAGGCGCCATGCATATCCTCCGTGTAGACATGGCCGTTGATGGCTCCGTCTGCAACCAGGATGGCCGCCTCGGGTCGAAAGCCGACGATCACGTCGCCGTTGTGCAACTGGCTCTCCAATGCGGAGCGCCACTCGGGCGGCGCCGCAAAGCGATTTTCGCCGGGCATGGTCACGATACCGTCGCTAAATTTGGCAGGAATCAGGTTCATGCCCGGGCTACCGATGAAGCGGGCGACGAAGAGATTGGCCGGGTTAGAATAGACCGCCGAAGGTGAACCCACCTGCTGCACCACGGCGTTCGACATGACCACGATTCGGTCGCTCATGGCCATCGCCTCGACCTGGTCATGGGTGACATAGACGGTGGTGACCTGCAGTTCGTTCGACAGGTTCTTGATCTGCGCCCGGTCGAGACGCGCAGCTTGGCGTCAAGGTTCGACAGCGGTTCGTCCATCAGGAAGAGATTC
>JAAUPU010000170.1 GCA_012032975.1 Caldilineaceae bacterium
AATGGCGGCGGCGATGACGGCAGCCACCATCGCCGGGCGGCGCCTGGTCGTGGGGCCGTCGGTGGCGGTTGGTTCATGCATGGGTGCTCCTCGCGCGCCCTTCGGGCAAATCGGGCGCATAACGATGGTAGAGGGAACGGACGGCGGACCGCAGTGGGTCGATGCCCCATCGGCACCGCCCCCGTGGTCGATGAGGCCGCGCTTTTCCGCGCCCTGGAGAGCGGCCATCTGGCCGGGGCCGGTCTCGATGTCTTTGACCCGGAACCGCCGGAGCCGGACAATCCGCTGCTCAAGATGAAGAACGTGGTCGTCACGCCGCACATTGCTTCCGGCACCGACCGCGGCGTCTACGCGATGATGGATGGCACCGCCACCCAGGTGATCCAGCTTCTGAAGGGCGAACGGCCCACCTGGCTGGTCAACCCCGATGTCTGGCCAGGCCGGCTTCAGACGTAGAGCGTTTGCCAAAAGATATTGATCCACGAAACTGCACGAAGGGTCACGAAGAATTCGGTCTAGACTTTGTGTCCCTTCGCGTAATTTCGTGAACGGCTTTCATTTTGGATTGACCTGAATCCTCACTGTGTTTCTGAAAGCGATGCCGCCATGATCACCCTCCGCGCAACGATTCCATGCACCGAACCGCCTACCTGGGCCGTGCTCGAACGCCAGCTATTCGACGTGATGGACGACGCGGTTCATCCCTTTCTTGCCAAATATGCCAACGACGACGGCTCGCTGATCTGGCGCGACCAGTGGTCCGGTTCACGCGATGGCGCCGATGATTTCTACGAAAGCTCCTACAACTGGCCGCTGCTCTACCTGATGGGCGGCGGCGATCATCTGTTGACGCTGGGCCAGCGCCAATGGGATGGCATCACCGAGCAGCTCACCAAGCTAGGCGTCGTCCACAAAGAATATGAGCTTGGCTACGACCAGTTTCACCAGGCCGAGAGCTATATCTATTTCTACTTCCTCTGTCTGGCCGACCCAGCCAATCCGCGCAACCTCGACCGCGCCCGCCGCTTCGCCGGTTTCTATCTGGACGAAGACCCCGACGCACCCAACTATGACCCGCAGCACAAGCTGATCCGCGCGCCCCACAACGGCAGCGGCGGACCGCGCTGGGGCTTCAGCGACAATCCAGAGCCAGGCTATGGCTGGAGCGCGGGCATGCGTCAATACGGCCTGCCCTATGCCGATGTGCCCGGCGTCGATCGGTACGACGATCTGAAAGAGCAGCGCTGGCGCGACGTATGGGCGCGGTGATGCAGGAGCGCATGGGCAAAGGGGATGTGGCCGGCAATCTCTTGGTCACCAGCCTGGTTGCCAACGCGTTCCTCCTCACAGGCGAGCAGAAATACCGCGACTGGATCGTGGACTATGTCGACGCATGGCGAGATCGGGCGGAGCAGAACGGCGGTCTGCTGCCTGACAACGTCGGGTTGAATGGGCAGATCGGCGAGTATATGGACGGAAAGTGGTACGGCGGTCTCTATGGTTGGACATGGCCCCACGGTTACTACAACATCGGTATGGCAGCTACCGTCGCCGCTTCCAACGCCTTCCTGCTGACGCAAGACCCAGCGTATCTGGACCTGCCTCGCAGTCAGTACGATCACATCGTCGCGCTGGGCGAGATTCGCGATGTGCGCGGTCTGGAGATGAGCCTGGCGCAACATTGGGTCAACGAGATGCAGGGAGATGGGGACGAGGGCGCCTACGAAACCTTCGTGGCGCCGTACCGCTATGGCGACGACGGCTGGTTCGACTATCAGCCACTCTCGCCAGTCTACCCCACCGCAGTCTGGAATCTCTCCCTGGCCGACGAGGATTGGCAGCGGGTCGAGCATCTGCGTGAAGTAGAGCCATTCGATTGGCAGCGGGTGCTCGCCTTTCGCAGCAAGGAAGACAACGGCCACGAGCGCCCCTGGCTGCGTTTTATGGCCGGCGACAACCCGGACTATCCCGCAGAGATTCTGCGCGCCAGCTACGCCACGGTTGCGCGGCGCCTGGCGCTGATCGCGGCGGATGACGCCGACATCAACACGGTTCACATCCACCACTGGCAGCAGCACAACCCCATCGTCACCGAGGCGCTGGTGCAGTTGACGCTGGGCGCGCCCCAGATCATCTACAACGGCGGGCTGTTGCATTGCGCAGTGCGCTACTTCGACGCGGATCGAGAACGGCCCGGTCTGCCGCGTGATGTGGCCGCGTTGGTGGAAAAAGTGGAGGCAGAGCGCACCGTGGTCCGGCTGGTCAATCTCAACGCACAGAAGACACGGCGGCTGGTGATCCAGGCTGGCGGCTTCGGCGAGCATCGCTTCCGGTCAGTCTCGTTTGCCGAGCGGGTAAGCGACTATCCGGGGTCGTTCAAGGAGTACGCCGCGCCCGCGCTCGAAACGGCGCAGAAGTCCGTCGAAATCAACGACACCTTCCTCGCGGTGGAACTGCCGCCAGCCACGGAAATTCAGTTGGAATTGGAGATGGAACGCTTTGTCAGCCAACCAACCTACGTGGGGCCGTGGGTGTAGGTTGGTTTACAGTCAGCAGACGGGGAGGATGTAGCTATGACAGTTGAAGCACGTGTTAGTTGTTGGCGATCCAGCGTGATCAACGGTATGCTCAGTCGTTCAGCCAGCGCAACATAAATCGCGTCACAACCGCGAATACGATGCCTGGCGGCTATGGCAGCGGCGCGCTCTGCAAGATTGATATCTACCGGCGCCAATCGCACGATCGAAGAGTTGCGGAGCCTTTCAACTGTTTCCAATGCTAACAAAGGATTTTCTAGCCCCCTGCCGATCGCAGCGGACACTTCGCTCAAAAATAGGGCAGGAGCCCAGATATCTTGTCCTGTATTCACGGCAACTTCAAACCAGCGACGGCTTGCTTCGTGATGCGGTTCGTGAGCGTTTATGGCTGCGATATATACGCTCGAATCAACGACTGTCATGGACGTTCCTCGCGCATTTCCTCCAAGATTTCAACGCCGCTCTTGGGAGAAGACCATGCTTCTCCAATGGCTCGACTCAGCTCATCCATTGCCGCGAGTTCAGCTCTGATCTCGTCCTGACGAGCCTTGTAAACATCGATTTCTGAATATGGACGGAGAACCGCAACCGGCGCTCCATGTGAGGTGACAACATATTCGACCTGCTCCTCGCGTACGTTGCGTACAATGCTTGTCAGATGGCTTTTGAGTTCGCGGATTCCAACTTCTTTCATCACATTCCTTCTTTCTCGTAGTGCCAGAGAATTACCATGACCACATTGTAGTTTCAACCAATCGATGCGTCAAATCACTCTGGTCGGTACACAGAGAATCAACCGTTCACCATTCACAATCTGCAATTCACCATTTGCCATGCTCCCAATTACAGCACCCGATCCCTTCCGCATCATCGCCCACCGCGGCGCGTCCGCGTATGCGCCTGAAAACACATTGGCCGCGTTCGAGTTGGCCGCCAAAATGGGCGTCACCGAGGTCGAACTCGACACACAACTCAGCGCCGACGGAGAGGTGATCCTCTGCCACGACCTCACGCTCGAGCGGTATGGCCACGGTTCGCGCATCGTCGAAGAACTGTCGTCCAAGGAACTGTTGGCGCTGGACATGGGTTCGTTTTTCTCACCCTTCTTGTATCGCGGCGAACCCATGATCACGCTGGAGACGCTCTTCGAGCGCTACGGCGATGCATTCATCTTCCATGTCGAACTGAAGGGCCACGCGCCCGATCTGGCCGCCGCGGTGCGCGCATCATCGACAAGCATGAACTGGCCCCGCGTTGCGTGATCACCTCCTTCCAGCAGGACGCGTTGCGCGCCATGCAGAGGGCCGCGCCGCAGCTGCGCATGGGCTGGCTCTTCGACCGCATCGACAACGACGCGCTGGCCTTTGCAGAGGAGCTGACGCTCTTCCAGCTTTGCCCCAAAGCCGCGCATGTCACGGCTGCCGATGTGAGCGCCGCCCGTTCGTTGGTCCAGGAGGTGCGCGCCTGGGGCATCTCCGGCTCGTCGGCGGAGGTCATCGAATTGATACAGCGCGTCATCCAAGCTGGCTGCGACGGCATGACCATCAACTGGCCGGATTGGGTGGTCAGCAAGAGTTGATGGCATGGGTTGCATGAACGGAAATTGCTTTGGGTTTTGAGATTGGCGATTGGAGATCGGCGTCTCATCATCGTGTCCGATCTCCAATCGCCAATCTCCCAATCTCCACTCTCAGCCTCCCAACAATCCAACAAAGCCGAAGAATTACCATGAAAATCACCGAAATCAAGACCTACCTCATGCACGCAAATGTGGCAGAGATCACCGGCTGGCGTTCGCGCAACTGGCTCTTCGTCAAGGTCTTCACCGACGAAGGCATCTACGGCGTGGGCGAGGCCAGCGGCTGGCCGCGCGTGGTCGAGACCGCGATTCAAGACCTGGCCACCATCTTGATCGGCGAAGACCCGCGTCAGATCGAGAAGCTCTGGCAAAAGATGTTCATCGCCATGATGGGCCACGGCATGACCGGCGTGGTCGGCGGCGGCGCGCTGACCGGCATCGAGATGGCGCTCTGGGATATCAAAGGCAAGGCGTTGGGCGTCCCCGTCTGCGACCTGCTGGGCGGCAAGCTGCGCGACAGCGTGCGCCTCTATGCCCATGCCCACTCCGCCGAGCGCGCCCGCAACCTGGTCGACCGGGGCTATGGCGCGCTCAAGACCGGCGGCGTGACCGATCCGCTGCGCAAAGTGCGCGAGATCCGCCGCGAGGTCGGGCCGAATGTGGACATCATGGTCGATATCCACGGCCCGCCCTGGCTGACCACCAAGGATGCCATCCGCATGGGCCAGGCGCTGGAGGAGTACGACCTGCTCTTCTACGAGGATCCGACCGCGCCGGAGAACATGGAGTCGATCGCGCGAGTCTCCGACGCCGTCAATCTGCCGATTGCGGCTGGCGAGCGGCACGCTAGCATCTGGGGCGTGCGCGACTGATCGAGCGCGAGATCATCGACGTCGTGCAGCCGGACACCGGTCGCGCCGGCGGGCTGTGGCAGATGAAAAACAGGCTGCGATGGCCGAGGCCCATTACATCACCTTTGCCCCTCACGACGGCTCGCTTGGACCCGTGGCGGAGATGGCCGCGGTGCATCTTTGTTCCACGCTGCCCAACTTTCTGATCCTGGAGCATTTGGAAGACGACGTGCCCCAGCGCTACGAAGTCATGCAGCCCCAGCCAACCATCGTCGATGGCTTCATGATGGTGCCCGATGCGCCCGGTCTGGGCATCGACATCGTGGAAGAAGCCATCGCCCACTATCCATCAGTCGGAAACGTCGCGCCGCCTGCATTGGACGAATCCACCTATTTCCGCGCCAGAGACCGTCGTGCCGCCTGGCTCGACCCGGATGGCGACGCTCAATCCGACGACTTCGTCTAGAAACGGTGCAAACATGGAACCTCACGAGAAGATATCGCCAGCGTTCGAGCCTTATATGGCCAACAGCAAACGGGGCGAAAAATGTGAAGCAGTTGTCGTTTTTGGCCCGCTGGCGCCTGAGGAAGAACGCCCGGCTGTCGCGCTGCGCGCGCATTCAGCGCAGCGATCTGCATTCATCCAAGCCCGCCAGAAGCGCCAGCAGACCATCACGGCTGAAGCCCTCGCAAAGTGTCAGGCATCCCAGCCCGATGTAATAGCGATCAGCATCGGCGCCACCGCGTTGCCTGTCGCCACAGTCGAAGTGAACCAACGTTCTCTGCTTCAATTGGCGGAGCAGCCCCGCGTGGTCGCGATCATGCCCAACCAGCCCATCTTTCTCATCGAGCCGACCCAGGTGACCAATGACGACCTTGGCAAACAGGAAAGCAAGAAAGGGATGACCTGGGGGCTGGAGCAGCTCGAAATCCCCAAAGTTTGGGAGCGTACGCAGGGAGCGGGTGTGCGCGTCGCGGTGCTGGATACCGGCGTCTTCAGCCAACACGAAGCGCTCGCCGGTCGAGTCACAGACTACACCCTGATCGACCCGCTGGGGCGTCGCATCGCCACCACGCCCCACTTTGACGGCGGCAACCACGGCACCCATGTGTGTGGTACAATTGCCGGCGGCAAGACGGCGGCTGGCGTTTCCATCGGGGTCGCGCCGGCTGCTGAACTCCTTGTGGCCTCTGTGTTGGTAGGCAGCTCCACCTTGCGCACACTGCTGGAAGGCATCGACTGGGCCGTGGAAAACGGCGCCAACATCATCAACATGTCACTCGGTTTCAGCTACTACGAGCCACTCTTTGCCCAGGTCTTCGACATCCTGATGCTTCAATACGATGTCTTGCCCGTCGTGGCGATCGGCAACGAAAACCACGGCAACAGCAGCTCGCCCGGCAACGCCTACAACTCGCTGGCTGCCGGTGCGGTGGAGCGCAAGCCCTATCGCAAGACAGAAGTCACCTTCTTCAGCAGCGGCGCCAGTTTGACCTACCCCGGCCCCGGCGCACCGGATCTGGTGGTCAAACCCGATGTCGTCGCGCCGGGCGCACAGGTCTATTCGTGTGTGCCGCCAACCTCGGCAACCAGCCAGACCAGTTCGTATGCGTACATGGCTGGCACATCTATGGCGACGCCCCACG
>JAAUPU010000171.1 GCA_012032975.1 Caldilineaceae bacterium
GGTTCAACACTATCGATCCCGCCATGCCAACACCAGCCGGCTGCGCACTTCACCATCCAACGAGGTGTAGAGATAGCTCTGGTCCTCTAGCACCACCAGGTCCGCGTGGCCGAGTCCGATATTGCCGGGCAGGTCCACCAGGATCGGATTGTCGGGAAAAGTCTCCCACGGTCCGTCGATCTGGTCGGTGAGCGAACGCGCCAGGCCAAGACCAAACTGGGTGTCGCCTGGATCGCCCGGTCCGGGGCCGCGCACACCCTCGAAGAGCATGTAGTAACGGTCGCCGATCTTGTGGACATCGGCAGAGCTGACGGTGCGAAAGTCGAAGTGTGGATTGGCGGACGCGTCCTTTTCCGCAAGCGGGCCATACGCCAACGCGCCGGTGAGAAGCGGGTTGTTGCGGCAAAAACGCAAGCTGGCAATAGGGCCATTGACCGCGCCCACATAACAGCCGAGCGAACCTGGATTCTGTCCCAGCGCCACGAAAATATAGAGTTGGTCATCTTCCACGTAGACGCCCGGTGGTCCGCCCACCAGACAGTCATAGAACGGCTCCACGTTGGGATGCAGGCCGATGCGCGCCTCGTCCTGGCAACTGCGATACCACTCCTCCCAGATGCCGGACAGCGGCACAAACTCCGGGTGGCTCCAATCGCTGCCATCTTCTGTGGAGCGGTGCATGATCATGCCCCGATATTCGTAGACCGTGTGCATCCGGTCGCCGTCGAAGAAGACGCGGGGATATTGCTGTTGGTCGATGTGATCGTATTGCGAATTGCAGGGGCACTGGGTGCATTTGAACTGGCAGACCGGCGGGTCGTCCAGCGCAAAGCTCTGGCCACCGTCGTCGCTCTTGTAGATCACGGTGCAACCAGGAAACTCTACCGGCTCGCCGCACTGATCGACCACACCCGCCGAACGATCGCTGGCGTGGACATAGGACCAAAGCTGGCCATCGCGCATAAGGATCGTATCGGACTCGCCCATGGGGAGACCGGTCTCCTCTACGTCCACGACAAACTCCGCATCGCCTGCCCAGAAGTCCGCCAGGCTGGGATACTCCCCGCGGCCGGCCTCCTGCTGAACGATCAGTGGCGGCGGAAAAATCGCCTTGAGCGCGCTATTCTTGTAGGCGCCCAACGTGGCGCGGGGGGAAAGCCCGCCGTTGCAGCCGACGAGCAAGATCGCGACACAAAAAACGATGAGGCTCGAAAACGACGGATGCGTTCTACGCGTGCCCGACCAGACGGTGGACAACAGTGCATGGTTTGTCAGATGGCTCATAGAAACCGGATGCTGTTGTGTAAGTTCTCTCACAAAAACAGAACAAAGGTTCTGTTATTCTCGACGTGCAGGCAACCTCGTTTGGGCAGCACAGCAGCGAAGCAGTACCGCAGAGAAGCAATACCACACAAAGGAGAAAACCATGTCAAAACGCTCTCAACTGGTTCGAAATCCCCGTGACAGATCTGCATCGTGCGGTCAAATTCTACAGCGCGATCTACGACACGAAACTTGTACCACAGGATACCATGCCTGGCTATGACGCGGCGTTTTTCCCTGCGGAAAGTGATGGCGTGGGAGGCGCAATCGTACAAGGTGAGGGGTACGTTCCTGCCACCGAAGGGACGCTTGTCTATCTTTCCGGCGGCGACAACTTGAGCACGATCCTCGACCGCGTGGAAGGCGCCGGCGGCAAGGTGATCATGCCAAAGAGCGGCATCGGTGACAATGGCTTCATCGGCCTCTTCATCGACAGCGAGGGCAACAAAGTCGGCCTGCATTCGATGGGGTAACCAGGGTCGGTTCTCACCCACAGAAAGCGGCGACCGCGTGAACGTGGTCGCCGCTTTCTGTTTTGTGCTACCCCATGCCATAGACCTTCGCGGCCACCCCGCCAAAGATCGATGCCAACGCCTGATCCCCGCGGGCGCAAGCTGCTCCTGGGTCCAGCGCAGCGCGTTGGCATAGCCCTCTCTCCGACAGACCGGTGGATAGTCGCTGCCCCACATCATGCGTTCTGGGCCAAAGGCTTCATAGGCAAATTGCAGCAACTCCAGCGACCCCGGGTCGAATGGAAACGGCTCGGCCACAGGCATAAGCCGCTCACAAAACTCGCCCAGGCCATGCACCTTGAGATAGACATTGGGGAAGCGAGAGAGGGCAAACGCCTTGCGCCGCGTATCGTAGGGCGTCTTTTCACCATCGGGTTGATTGATGCCCGCCAAATGTTCGATGATGATCGCGGCGTTGGGCACGGCTTGCACAACCTCGGCAAAGCCATCGTCCGCAAACGCAGCGGCGTTGCCTCCGCAGGAGATGGGCAACTTCAACGCCTCGGCCGCGCGCCAGATGGCAAGCGGGTCGCTGCCCGGCGAACGGACGTGTGTATAGAACCGAACTCCGGCCGCGCCCTCTTCTGCCAGCCGCTCCAACTGCGCCACAGCATCGGGTTGCCCTACATCGACCAGCACCACCGAGACGAAACGATCTGGAAAGCGTCGCACACATTCAGCCTGATACGCATTGTTAAACTGGCCACCCATCTGGACCAGCGTGGCCTGGGCAACGCCGTTGCGGTCCATCTGCTCCAGCAAGCTTTCGACCGGTTCGTACCAGACCGGCGACACGTGACAATGGGTGTCGATGATGTGCATATAAGGCTCCATTCATTGGCGGCGGTGGTTTGGTGATCCAGCTCGATGACCGGGGCCATTGTAACACACGGAGCCCCTTCCCCGGCCAGCCAACGCGGGTTCAGACAGGCGAGGCCCTCCAGGTCGTCGGTGACCGGGTGAGCGCCATCAACAGCGCGCCCAACAGACAGACCGCGCCGGCAACCAGGAACGGCGTCATCCAAATGCCAGGACCGGCGGAGATGCTGGCCGCATCCCGGAAGAAGCTGGCAAGCTGCGGCCCGGCAATCCCGGCCAGACCATAGGCCGTGAAGACATAGCCATAGTTGCTGCCCACATTTTTGTTGCCGAAATAGTCGGCGGTTGCCGCGGGAAAGAGGGCAAAGTTGCCGCCAAAATTGAAGCCGATGCACGCGGCTGCAACCACGAAACCCAGCGCCGAGCCAAAGCTGATGAAGAGGTGATAGACCGCCAACATCACCAACCCTTGCAGTGCGGTCATCGAGATGATGGCGTTGCGCCGACCGACGTGGTCGGAAATGGTGCCCCAAGCAATGCGCCCCAGCCCGTTGAAGATGGCATACCAGGCCATCGCCGTCCCGGTCAGCAAACCCGCATCCGCAACACCCTGATGGCTCAACGCATCCACGCCAAAGAGCCGGATGCAGTAGATCACCATCAACCCGGCCAGGGCAGAGAAGAAGAAGAGCGTCCACAAGAGATAGAACTGGGGCGTTCGCAACATCTCACCCGGCGCAACTTCCACGGCGCCGGTCGCTCTGTCGTCGGTCATGGGTGGGGGACGCCAGCCGGCCGGTGCATATCCCCTGCGGCGGGTTGACCATGACAATGCTACCAAGCAGAACAAGCGCGGAAAAGGTTACGCCGTAGATTACGAAAACACTCTGCACGCCGGGCAATCCCCAAAGGCTGGCTGTATTCAGCAGCCGCCAACCAGGAGTCGGCCAGCTTAACCCACAGCGTCGCGCCAAAGCCAAAGCCCGCCACCGCCAACCCGGTGATCACACCCTTGCGATCGGGGAACCACTTAATACCCACTGCAATCGGCACGACGTAGGCCAGGCCGATCCCCGCGCCGGCCACAATGCCTACGAAGAAGAACTGGGTCCAGAAAGTGCTGCCATACAGCCCGCCCAGCAAATAGCCTGCACCCAACACAAGCCCGCCGGCCATCGCTACCGGCCTGGGGCCTATTTTGGCCTGCCACTTTCCAGCCAGGATCATCACCAGCGCAAAGGTTGCCAGCCCCGCGGAAAAGACCCACGCTGCCTGCGAAGCGCTAAAACGATAGTCGCCGGCGGGATCGGTCAACAACGTCGTAAAGACCGACCAGGCATAGATCGCGCCCAGCGCCAACTGGATCAAAATCGCGCCCACCACCACAAGCCAGCGGTTGAAGTATCTGCTGTTGATGACAGATGCGTCCATATCATCCTCAACTCTCTCCAATGAACAGATTGCACACATCGACGCTGAGGGGAGCGGTTCCTGACTGCCAGTTTCCGCACGCTCTGGTTCCCAGCCGATGATCTCGTGGGTTGCCCAGCCGGGTCCGCGGCGTGACGACCCAGCGTTCTTTGACCTCGGTTAGCCAACCGGCTATAATTTCGTTGTCATAACGAAACATTGCAGGCCATCTTCTTGATTGCCAACAACCCAGGGATTATTTCATGGAACCCTCTCTTCAGGACGCCATCCGCAACGCACAGGATGAATTGACACCCAAATTTAAGGCATTGCAGGCCGCAACCGGCGCGCTCAAACAGGCCGCCCGCCTTGCCAGCGATGAAAAGTCCGATGCGCTTGCCATGCAAAAAGCGCAGACAAAGCTGGAGCAGGCCGCCGAATTGGTCGAGGATGCAACTTTGCAGCAGGCCGTCGCAGCATTCGGTCAAGAAACCCGGCGTGCGCTGGATGCGCTGGCCTTCGACTTTGCCCGCAATCTCAAGGAGCTTTTCGAGGAGCGCGGCGAAACCGTCAGCGGTCGCCCGCCCCGACTGGTGGTCAACGAACTGGTGCTGGATATCGACATTGCCGCGCGCAAAGCCAGGTGGGTCTATGGCAAAGAAGCGCTGACGCGGCCACTCCCGCTCTCGTTCAACCCCATTCTGAAGGCATTTGACGCCCAACGTCGCGCCATCCTGGAGCGCAAGATCGACGCGGTGGCATTCACGCTCGAATTGCAGACCGCATGGCAACAGTTGGTCGATAAGCGCACCACACGCCCGCCGGGTGGACGCGTCAACATCATCGAACTCTACAGCCAGGTGGTGATCAACCGCCAGGCGACGCGATTCTGGAACAGCCCTTCGCGCGCCACCTTCAAGGACTACGAACGCGCGCATTTTGTCCGCGACCTGGTCCTGGTTCAAGCTGCGCATCGCTCCAACCCGGACGGCAGGCAGGCCATCTTTCGTCTGGCCGGCGCGACCAAGGCCCAGGCCGAAAATGCCATGCGCAGCCTCTGGCTGCCAAGCAGCGCGCTCGACGGCGAATATTACGCCAGTTTGACCTTTGACGCGGATTCCTAAAACCGAGTGAGGAGCGCCAGCAGATGACCCTTTCACGGACCCTCGCCCGCCACATTGTCGAAACATTGGGCAGTTCGGGCACGCCACCCAGCCGCGGCGTGCAATATTTCAACGTGGGCAACCAGTCGTTGCTCGACGCGCTGGACAAGTTCTATTTCTCCTCCTATCTGCCCAGCGGCGGTGCGACCTACAAGATGGTCATCGGCGACTATGGCAGCGGCAAATCTCACTTCCTCTATTGCATCCGCGACATTGCCTGGGCGCGTGGCTTCGCGGTCGCCAAGGTGGATCTAAGCCCGGTCGAGACGCCCTATAACGACCAGCGTCTGGTCTATGCCGCGGTGGCGCGCAACCTGATCTGGCACGAGGCCGACGCCGAGGTCTCCGATGAGCGCGGGCTGCCAAGCTTTCTGGAAGGCACGCTGCACAAGGTGATCTTTGGCGAAAATTCCGGCGAAGAGGTCGGGCTGGATCAGCTCAACCATCCCCACTATCGGGCCTTGGTGGACACGCTCGAACTGTCGTTTGTGGACAGCCTTTCGTACAAAAACGCCGTGCTGGGCTTTTTCGACGCCCGCATTCGCGACCACGAGGATCGGCTCGATTCGTTGGCGCGCTGGTTGACCGGCGCCAACACCACACCCGACGACACCAAGATTCTGCGCGAGATCGGCGTGACCGGCAAGATCAGCCGCACCAACGCCTTTCGCATGTTGCGCTCGCTGGCCCAGACCATCCGCGCGCTTTCGTACAGCGGTCTCGTCCTGCTCTTCGACGAGGTGGACCGCATGGCCAGCATCGGCGGCAAGGCAGAGAAACTGGCCACCGACAACCTGCGCGAGGTCATCGACCGTTGTCGCGAGGAATTGCCCGGCGCCATGTTCATCTATGCGGTTCCGCCCCAGTTTATCTACGACATCGTGCCCCGCTATCCCGCGCTGCAACAGCGGGTGCGCGCGCCGGGTCGCTTCTCCAACACCAATCACTTCAGCCCGCAGATCAATCTGGAGCATCTCGATCTGGCCGAGAACGAGCTGATGGTGGCGATTGGCGAGAAGCTCATCCCCATCTACGAGACCGCGTTCGATACCCATCTCAACACCCAGATCCAATACGCCAACGCCGCGATTCTGGCCAATGTCACCCGCGATGTCTTTCTGGATATTAGCCACCGGCGCATCTTTGTCAAGGCCTATGTGACCGAACTGGCGCGCCAGCACGCATCGGAGGAGCATCTCATTTCTGAAGATGAAGCCATCGCCATCGTGCGCGGCCAGGTCGACCAGTTGAGCGGCGGTGAGACCGCGCCGTTCTAGGCCACGCCACTATGAGACCCGCATCCGCTCCATCCCGTGCGCCATCCCCCCAACCCAATCATGATCGGCGAAACCGTCACCCATCCCCAGTTTGGCCGCGGGGTTGTG
>JAAUPU010000172.1 GCA_012032975.1 Caldilineaceae bacterium
CTGGCAATTTCGCTTGCCATTGTCCACTACTGTGTCAACCCAAATATTCCATTCAGATATCATCATTTTCTTGGCGATTTATCCATAAAGGAGACTGTACATGCTGGCGAAACCGAAGATTGTCAGAATCTTTCTGGTCTTAGTCGTCGTCAGTCTGTTGTTGGGTGCATGTGGCGGAGGCGACTCGGGCAAGACTTGGTTTAACTTGCCATCCGTCGCCTTGAGGGTCAATGCTGACGGAAACGCCTCACTCTGGGGCTTTAACCTCGGCCCTGTATTGCAGACGTCCCTGATTCAACAGCTGCAGGGAGCCGATATCCAGAAGCTCGAACTTCGGATTGGCTATAATGGTGTGCATCTCTATGTCAACGGAAATGACCTGCCATACATCTCTTGGGATCAGACGTCTGTCGAGACATTGCAGGTTGTGCTTGAGACGCTTCCTACGGTGCCCAATGGCGCACAGATTGCCCAGGCATTGCCCTGGTTGCGTACGATTGGGTTGGGCGCTGCACTGTACATTGCCCCACCATCGGGAACGGCTGCTCTAGATATTCCATCCTGGACTGGCGAAACCACCGTCACGCCCGACACCGTGGCGGAGCCAACGATTGGACCCATCACGATCGGTGCAATTGTCTTTGACCCGGATGGCAACGCCGTCATTGAGGGAATGCCACTCTCTACCCTCGAACAACTTACGGGTTCATCGTTGCCGTTGAGACTGGATGCCAACACGTTGGCGCTTCTGGAGTCTTTGGGCCTGGAATCGATTCTCATCATGACCCAGCCAAATGGCATTGACCTGTTCATGAATCAGAACCCACTGCCGGGACTCGCCTATGACACCGCGTCGCTGGAGCAGACCGCTACGTTGGCGGCTGCATTTGTCACGGATCCGGCGCAGCTTGCCACGATCGATCAGGTACTCACGATCTTGCCCGGCGCGGAGATCCAAGTGGGTGTCTCATTCACCGGCGAGCCAATCGTCGAAACCGACCTGGGTACGATCAGGTTTGCAGTTACCGCCGACGGGACGATCGTTTTGGCTGGCATCCCGGTCGCGGCAAATGCCATCCCGCGGAGACTGTCGGCAACCTTCAGGAAGCCAATGTACAGCAGTTGGACCTTGACCTGAACTCTGACGGTTTGTTTGTTGCCACGAATGGTCTGATCTTGCCGACCATTACGTGGACGCCAGAATCGTTGGCCACGCTGACTACGGCGATGGCGCCGATGGCGGGTGTGGATGCTGGCGCTATCAACGAGGTCTTGGGAGTGGTCTTGGACACAGGTATCAAGCTCTCGCTTCAGGTGCCCCCAGCCGACGGCGCAGAGCCGGTTGACATTCCCGAAGAGGTGGATGTCACGATGGCTGAGCCTGACCTGGGTGAGTTTGCAGCGCCTTTCTTCCGAGCATCAGCTACCTACAATCAGACTGAGTTGCAGCAGCTTGGCACGCTTGAGACAAGCGAACTGGCTCAGTATGGGATCGCTCTGCCGGCCAACCTGCCGCCCGATGTAGCGGCGATGCTCTATGCGCTGGGCGCCAGTGAAGTAAAGGCGGCCACTGGCCCTGGTCACCTAGACTTACGTCTGGACGGCGACAGTGCGTTGATGGTCAACTACGATGTGGACGCCTGCGCCGTGCGCTTGCCGTCGCTGGGCCGTTCCTGGAAGATTCGCCGCTCACGGATCCTGGCATCGCACAGCTGGTCGATGAGCAGATTCTGCCTCTGGTGCCTGGCGCAGATTTTGATGTCACCATCACGCTTCAATAGCGACACAGGACCGTGATGTTGAAAAGAAAAGAGGGGCCACCGATTCAATCGGTGGCCCCTCTTTTGATATGACGAGATGGTGTGGATAGCCCCTCAGGTTTGAAGAGCCTCTAGTTGAGCACAGCGAGATGTCGCCGTATCAGCAACGACGACGCGGTATCAGATGGTTGCAGTGCCGCTATGAAGCTGTAGTTCGCTGCCCACCGGCTCGATTGACCCTGTTCCTTTTTCCTCTACAGGATGCCGGGTATATTCTGGCACCAGATACTGCAACTGGCGAATGATCTGCTGCGAGTCGTTGTTACGCGCGGCAAGTTCAAGGTTCTGGATGCTTAGGTCAAGGTTGGTCGGAACCAGGCTGCCTGCATTGGCGGCGATAAATACCTTCTCGTGGCGCGTTCGCTCGTACCGTTCACCGGACACAAAAAGCTCCTCGAAGAGCTTCTCACCGGGGCGGCTGCCCGTGAACACGATATCGATATCCCGCTCTTCCTCCAGCCCAGAAAGGCGTATCAGGTCGCGGGCAAGGTCGACGATGCGCACAGGATCCCCCATGTCCAGCACAAACGCCTCTCCGCCCGTCCCCAGAACCGCCGCCTGCAACACGAGCTGCACCGCCTCTGGAATGGTCATGAAATAGCGTTTCATCTCCGGGTCGGTGACAGTCACCGGCCCGCCCGCCGCAATCTGTCGTCGGAACGTCAACACCACGCTGCCACGACTCCCCAAGACATTGCCGAAGCGCACGGCCATGAACGCACGCCCGCTCTGCTTGGCGGCCTGATGCACGATCAGTTCGGCGACACGCTTGCTGACTCCCATAATGCTGGTCGGGTTGACAGCCTTGTCGGTGGAGATCATGACCAGACGCTCGACATCGGTGGTCAGTGCGGCCGCGACGACATTGCGGGTTCCCACGATGTTGTTGGTGACCGCCTCGGCTGGATTGTACTCCATCAGCGGCACATGTTTGTGGGCTGCCGCGTGGAAGACGATCTCGGGTCGTTTCTGCTTGAACAACGCGTTCACGCGGTCGGGGAAACGTATGTCAGCGATCAGCGGGTGGAGCGCGACGTCGCTGACGCCAAGGCCATTCAACTCCCCCATGATCTCGAACACCGAATTCTCACCGTGGCCGATGACGATCAACTCAGCAGGTTTGCAACGGATGATCTGACGACAAAGTTCGCCGCCGATGGAGCCGCCGCCACCTGTCACCAGGACGCGCCGCCCGGCTATCAGGCGTCGCACATCCTCGATCTCAATTCGGACAGGCTCGCGCCGCAAAAGATCCTCGATGTCCACATTGCGCAACTGGCTGACATCCACCGCGCTGTCCAACAGTTCATACATTCCAGGAATAATCTGCGGGGTGACATGGGCGGCTTTGCAGATGCCTACAATCTCACGAATGTCCTTGCCCGATGCAGTTGGCATTGCGATGATGATCTGGTCCACCTGATATTTGCGGACAAGGGAAGGGATGGCCTTGCGATTTCCCAAGACCGGCGTGCTCTGGATGCGGATGCCGATTTTCGCTGGGTCGTCATCCACAAAGCCCACGATGTCAAACGGCAACTGCGGGTTCCGGCGAATCTCGCGCGCGATCATCACGCCTGCACTCCCCGCGCCCATGATCAATGCAGTGCGCGGCGTTGTGTCAGACGACCTTGGCACATGGCGCCAACTGTCCGCCATACGGATGCTCAGCCGACTGGCTGCAATTGCGCCTGCAACCAGGAGGGTATCGATCAGCGGCACCGAGCGCGGCAGGAAAACGTAGGGTCGAAGCCCAGAATTCCAGTCAACAATCCAGCGTGAAATGAAGAACAGGATCACGATGCAGCCCGACGAGACCAACACCGCAGTGATGATCTGCTGAAGCTCCTCGACGCTGGCATAGCGCCAGAACCGCTTGTACATGTCCATCTCGTAAAAGACGGCAAGGCGGATCAGCAACGCCAGCAGCGTATAGACGACCAGCGCGGGCATGTATCGTTCGATGCTGACAACCCGGTCGGTGCGAAGCACCAGGGCAAATGCGGGTGTGACGCACAAGATCAGCACATCGACAATGAAGAAATGTCGATTGCGCAGACCCATCATTCTCGAAAAGAAGCGCCGGGTTGGATTCTCAATTGCAGAAGGTATGCGCATGGGCTGTTACTCGCGGCTTCTGGAACAGGCAAGGTTTCTTCGGGGCAGGTGTGAAACGTCTGCGACCGCCAACGCATTCGCACGCCAGCGGATCCATCGTGTCTGCGTCAGTATAGCATAGGTTCTGTGCGGGATGGCAGAAAGAAGGCAAATGGAGAGCGGGCGGAGAGCAGCCTGGAGGTCGGTTTCTGGCCAATCGGCAACGCGTTTTTAGCGCGAAGCGAACGCTGCCATGCGCTGGCGAATCGCATCCACAACCCGCTCCAAATCTGTCTCACTGAGGCTGGAGCCAGAGGGCAGACAAAGGCCTTGTTCAAACAGCCCGCTCGCCACATCCCCGCCCACACTCTCGCATCCTTGAAAACTGGCTGCAGGTGCATCGGTTTCCATACTGGACGAGCCTCGATATTCTCCGACTCCAGAGCGAGCCGAAGCCATTCGCGATCAAAGCCCGCCTCTGCTGGGTCGATGGTGATGCAGGTCAGCCATCGGGTGTGACTGCCCCAACTTGCTTCCGGCATAAAGCGGATGCCTGGCAGATGTGAGAGCGCTTCGTAGTAATAGTCGAAGTTGCGTCGGCGGAACTGGACATGTCCCTCCAGCGCCAAAAGCTGGCCGCGTCCGATTCCGGCCAATATATTGCTCATGCGGTAATTGTAGCCGGATTTCGGTCATGTTCGTAATGGGGGGCTGGCTCACGGGCCTGGGTGGCGAGCTTCCGTGCATGGTCGATCAGTGCGCCATCGTCGGAGACGAGCATTCCGCCTCCAGACGTGGTGATGATCTTGTTGCCGTTGAAAGAATAGAGACCCGCTTGGCCCAGCGTGCCTGCTGCACGGCCCTTGTAGGTGCTTCCCAGCGCCTCCGCTGCATCTTCGATCAGCGGAATTCCATATCGCTCACATACAGCGATGATGGGATCCATATTCGCACACTGACCGTAGAGATGCACAACCACCACTGCCGCCGGCAACTGTCCCGCCCGCGCCTTGCGCTCAATTGTCTCTGCAAGCAGGCCGGGATCCATGTTCCACGACTGTAGCTCGCTATCGACAAACACGGGGCGCGCACCAAGATAAATGATGGGGTTGACGCTGGCGGCAAAGGTCAGCGTGGAAACCAGAACCTCGTCGCCGGGGCCGACGCCCACAAGCTGCAGAGCAAGGTGGAGTGCGGCGGTGCCCGAAGAAAGCGCGACTGCGTGTCGACTCCCCACCAGTTCGGCGAATTCTCGCTCGAAGGCATCCACATTTGGCCCCACCGGCGCGATCCAGTTGGTGGCGAACGCCTCTTCGACAAAGTGTTGTTCGTGACCAGACATATGGGGGGCGGACAAGTAGATACGCGGAAGTTGATCTGTCAAGGAATTCACACCTTTGCTCGATTGGAACGGGCCGGCACGCCAACGACCACGCACTCGTCCCCTATGTTTGTAGTCACTACACCGCCTGCGCCGACCACAGACCATGCACCCACTGTGCGTTGAGGCATGATGGTTGAACCGATCCCGATCAGCGTGCCCGTCCCAACTCGGACATCGCCGCCCAGGTGGGCGCCCGGGCCAATATGGACGTGGTCCCCAAGTACGTTGTGGTGATCCACCGTGGCGCCTGTGTTGATGATCACGTTGGCGCCGATGCGGCTACCAGGGTTGACAATTGCGCCGGCACAGAGCACGCTGCCTGGCCCGACCTCTACATCACCGCCGACTATCGACGACGGATGGTAGGCAGTAACGATAAACTGGTTGCAATCTTGCATCTCCTCGAACAGGCGATGTCGAGTTGGGTTGTGACCAATGCCAATGATCACGGCGTCGTGTTCGATATCATCGATCTGGTCGATGGTCCCCAGAATCGGCAACCCCAACCGCCGCTCTCCCAGCAACGTTCGATCATCGTCCAGGTAACCCAGCGGCGCAAGCGTCGAGCCGCGGGACGCCGCCTGCAAGAGAATGTCCGCGACCACCTGTGCATGTCCGCCAGCCCCCAAAATCAGCACGCGCATGCTCCTACTGACTGCCTCGGAATTCTTCCATCGTCGCGTGTCCTGGCTGCGCCACACCCTCGCGGCTGACGATTTTCACAAAGGTAAGAATGATGATTTTCAAGTCCAGCCAGAGCGATTGATGTTCGACGTACCAGAGGTCAAGCTCAAACTTGCGCTCCCAAGTGACGGCGTTGCGACCGTTGATCTGCGCCCACCCGGTGATCCCAGGCTTGACCTCATGCCGCCTCATCTGGCGCGGCGTATAGAGCGGCAGATATTTCATGAGAAGCGGGCGAGGACCGACTAGGCTCATCTCGCCTTTCAAAACGTTCAAAAGCGCCGGCAACTCGTCTAGACTGGTACTGCGTAGAAAGCGTCCAAGAGGAGGCAGTCGTTGTTCGTCAGGCAGGAGGACACCGTCCGCGTCGCGGGCATCTGTCATGCTGCGAAATTTGCGCATCATGAAGGGTTTGCCGTCCAGCCCAGGCCGCGTCTGCCGGAAGAGTACCGGCGACCCAAGCTTCTGGCGCACCAGCAAGGCGACCACGGCCATTACAGGCGACAAGAGTAGCAGCGCAGGTACGGTGATGGCCAGATCGAAGAGGCGTTTGATAAAAGAGTACATTGCGGTTCGCTACGGCTTCACTTGGCAGCCAACTCAAAGATGCGTGGC
>JAAUPU010000173.1 GCA_012032975.1 Caldilineaceae bacterium
ACCTTACTTTTGATGAAAAACGTTCAAACAGAGGGCGTTTCTATTCAGATTGGGGCCAATCCGACCCATATGCAGGCGATATTGGCAGATTTCGGAAGCGAATTCGTTAGAAATGCAGAGTCATGGCATCATCCTCCCAAAAGTTCATTTGACTTAGAGGATGCGGAGGCCCTTCCATGACTGTCCAGCTTGGCAAAACCGAAGAACGAAGCAACACTCAGTTTGCACCATTGGCAGCGTTAGTCGCGTATTTCGATGAACATAACGTGTTCAAACCGTTACGATCAGTGAGATCAGCAGCCGAAAAAGGCGATAACGGCCTCGGCAATAAGCTCTATCAGGTTCTGGTGAGCATGATGTGCGGCTGCACGTACATCAGCGAAGTGAATACGAAGCTTCGCCCAGAGCGAACATTTGCACAAGTCAATCGAATCGATGAGTTTGCCGAACAATCCACGCTGGCAATTGCCCTCAATGGGCTAAGTCAAATGAACATTGAGCAATTGCGGCTTGTCGTGGGCCAAATCAGTCACCGATGCAGCCATACCAAACAACATGATTGGCGAGGCTTGCTCATGTTCGACTTCGATCTGTCCGGTTTGCCCTGCGGAAAAGGGGCCGAAGGCGCCCAAAAAGGGTACTTTGCAGGCAAAAAAACAGCTTTGGGCGACAATTGGCTCGGGTGAGCGCCATCACTTACCAGGAAACGCTATGGTCCGACCTCTTTCCGGGCAACTATCTGACCATGCAGTGCCTGCAACCAGCGGTCTTGGGCGTAGAAAGTTCATTTGACTTAGCGCCAGAGACGCGAAAACACGTTCTTTGGCGACTGGATGGCGGTTCCGGCACCGATGACAATCTCCGTTGGTTGCTTGATCGTGGCTACCATCTGCACGGCAAAGGGTTCTCAGGCAAACGCGCCAACGCATTAGCTCGGCATGTGAAGCGCTGGGACACCTATGATATCCAGGCCCAGTTAGGTCGGGTCGTCCCATCTTTTGACCTGGGTCGACCGATAGATGTCTTGGTCAAAAGACGCTGGCAGAAGGAAAGATGGCAGCATAGCTATTATGTCACCACCCTGACCTTCCCTTCAAAACGCGCCTTCATGGACAGGTACAACCAGAGGGGTGCAGCCGAAATCGAGCAATTTCGCACCGACAAAAACGGCCTTCACCTCTCGGCAAGACGCAAGCAGAGCTTAGAGGCACAGAAGGCGTTGGTGCTGCTTACCGATCTCTGCCACAACCTGCTCGCTGATTTTCGTCAGCGCGGCTTAGCCGATTCCCCCTTCTCGGGCTGGGGGGCAAAGCGCATTGTCCGTGACCTGCTAGCGATTCCAGGATGGCTCTATTTGGTCGATGGGCAAGTCAAACGAATCGAATTGCATTCTGCCCATCCGTATGCTGATGACCTGATTATTTGTTTGGAAAGGTACTGTTCTGGCCGTTTTGACCTCTCATCTGAATAGAAACGGCCTCTGTTTGAATCCGTTATGTGAACTCAGGATAGGATCGGCTTCTGTTTGATCAAAAGTATGGTTGCAAATATGGAGTTGACGATATCGCGATTCTGGGTATGCTTAGCCGAGTCACCCCACATCGTGAAACTGCCCAAGCCGCGCTGACGTGGCAACACAATCACAGCGGGGGAATCCCAAAGGAGCGCCAAGATGCATCAGCAAGAATTGCTCTCCAAAGCAGACAAGTACTTTGCCGGCGGGACATTGGGTGCATTCCACCTGCCGCCCGATGTTGCCATGGTCTTTACCCACGGTCAAGGCACAACGATCGTCGATGCCGACGGCAAGGAGTACATCGACTTCCTGCTTGGCTCTGGCCCGATGATCCTCGGCCACGGACACCCGGCCGTTGTCGAGGCTGTGGAGCGCCAGCTTACGCGCGGCACGACGTTCCTGACCTTGAACGAACCGATCATCGAGCTGGGCGAAAAGATCGTCCAGGCGGCGCCTTGCGGAGAAAAGATTCGCTTTGCGACGACCGGTTCCGAAGCGGTTGCCTTCGCAGTCAGGATGGCGCGTGCGTTCACGGGCCGTCCCAAGATCCTTCGTTTCGAGGGCGGATGGCATGGCATCAGCGATGGACTTCTATTCGGCGCGAGACCTCCGCTACCGAGCGATTACCCGCACGCCACCGCGGATAGCGCAGGGCTGCCAACTTCCGCCGGCGTTGACGTGTTGGTGTCACCATTTAACAGCACCGGGGAGGCGGTCGAACTGATTGCCGAGCATGGCGACGAACTGGCTGCTGTCATCGTCGAGCCGTTGCAGCGCTGTATTCGCCCTAGACCCGGTTTCTTCGAGGCGCTGCGGGAGGAGACGCAGAAACGCGGCGTACTGCTGATCTTTGACGAGATTGTCACCGGATTTCGACTGGCCTGGGGTGGCGCTCAGGAGAGGTACGGTGTCGTTCCCGATCTGGCCACCTATGGCAAGACCATCAGCGGAGGCTTTCCGAGTTCGGCTGTCTGCGGACGCGCAGATGTGCTGGAGACCGCCAACCCCCGTCGCCGCCCCTTTCCGGCTGACCCACAGAGCGTCATCGCGTCTGGCACGTTCAACGGCAACCCGCTCTCTGCCGTGGCAGGACTTGCCGCACTTCAGGTACTCGAACGGCCCGGGACATACGAACGGCTCTACGCCATGGGCGATCGGATCATTGCCGAGATCGAAGCGATGGGGCGCGAATTTTCCATCCCGCTCAAGGTCGGGGGCGAAGGCCCAGTGCTGCAACTCCTCTTCACCAACGCCGACTCCATTCTCAACTATGAATCCATGCTCTATGCAGACAAGGCAAAGGCGTACACGTTCGGGGTCGAAATGACTCGCCGCGGCTTCTTCATCTCGCCCTTCGAGAAGATCTATCTGTCGGTGATGCACAGCGACGACGACATCGACCGCATGTTAGCCGCGGCCCGCGCCGTGCTGAGAGACGAAATCCAAGCCATCTAGCCAACCCATGCCAGGAAAGGAACACCATGAAGACGCTTGCCGCTATCGTCTATGAACACGACCAACCTGTTGTCGTCGAGGAGATCGATCTGGAGGGGCCACGCCCCGGTGAAGTGTTGCTGAAAATGGCCGCGTCGGGTGTCTGCCATTCAGATATTTCCGTCGTCAACGGCACCATCTACTACGATCCACCCGTTGTGTTGGGTCACGAAGGCGCAGCCGTGGTCGAGGAGGTTGGCCCCAATGTTGACTATGTAAAGCCAGGCGACCATGTGATTCTGGCCTTTGCTACCTCTTGTGGGGTCTGCCCCATGTGCAAAATGGGCTATGTCGTACTCTGTTCCGGCATCAGCGCCCGCAGCGGACATCTGCTGGACGACAGTTGCCGCTTCAGTAATTCGGCCGGCACGCCGATCCCGCAGATGGCGCGCATCGGCACCATGTCACAATATTCCGTCGTTTCCGAACGCAGCCTGATCAAGATCGACAAACGTTATCCACTGGATCGAGCCGTCCTCATCGGTTGCGGTGTTACCACCGGCTTTGGCGCGGCTGTGAAGACGGCCAATGTGCAGCCAAGGGACAAGGTCGCGGTGATTGGCACGGGTGGGGTCGGTCTGAATGCCGTTCAGGGCGCGGCCTACGCGGGGGCGAAACAGATCATCGCCGTGGATCTGGAAGATCGCAAGCTGGAAATGGCTTCGAGCTTTGGCGCGACGGACGCAGTCAATCCGCGGGACGGCGACCCGGTCCAGGCGGTGCTGGACCTCACCGGAGGCGTTGGCGTTGACTATGCCATCGAGGTGATCGGCAATGTCAATACCATCGCACAGGCATATGGCATGGTCCGCCGTCACGGAACGGTTGTCGTGGTCGGCATGGACCGCAACGACAAGTTCATCCAAACACCGGCCCAGGATATTGTGCGCACCGAAAAGCGTCTGGTCGGTTCCTATTACGGGTCGAGCAACCCACGCGAGGATATGCCCAAATTGCTCGAACTCTACGACGAAGGCAAGCTCAAGCTGGACGAGCTGATCACCCAGACCTATCGTCTGGACCAGGTCAACCAGGCCTTTGCCGACCTGGAAGCCGGGCACAACGCCCGCGGCGTGATCCTCTTCGATTAGGGAGACGCCTAGCCCTTCATGCCACTCAGGACAACGCCGCGGATGTAATAGCGCTGGGCAAAGAAAAAGAGCAAGATCATTGGGATGGTCATCAAGAACGCGATGGCCATCATGTAGTTCATCTCTTCGGTATAGACGCCGCGAAAAAGGCTCATGCCCAGCGTCAACGTGTAGTTGTTGGTGCTGGAGAGATAGATCAGCGGTCCGTAGAAGTCGTTCCAGGTCCCCTGAAAGGTGAAGATAGCCACTGTTGTCAGTGCGGGCAGTGAGAGGGGCAGGAAGAGATACCACCAGATCCGCAGCCGACTGGCGCCATCGATGCGGGCTGCATCCTCCAGTTCCATGGGATGCTTAGAAAGAACTGGCGGATCAGGAAGATGTTGATGGCGCCGCCGCCAAACCAGGCGGGCACGGTCAACGGCAAGAGAGTGTCCAGCCAACCGATGCGAAAGAAGATGATGTAGAGCGGGATCAGCGTGACCTGGCTCGGCAACATGACCGAAGCCAGGGTCGCCACGAACCAGAAGTTGCGTCCGGGAAAGCGAATGCGTGCAAAGCCATATGCACACAGCGAAGAGGTCAGCATGACGCCGACCAGCACGACGACGGTGATCAGCAGGGTGTTGTAGGTCCAAAGGGTGAAGCGCATGCCTTCTGCGGTCCAGGCATCGATGTAGTTGTTCCATTGCGGGGTAGACGGCCAGAGTAGCGGCGGGTAAACGTATATCTCGGGCTTGGTCATCAGCGATGTCGAGATCATCCACCAAAGCGGCACAATCGACACAAAGGTGACGATCACCAGCAGAGAATAGAGCGAAACAGAGCGTAACCCTCCCCCTCTTCTCCCCCCGGAACTCGACCCACTTCCAGAAGACAATGTCGCACTCATTGCTTCACCTCATAGTAGACCAGCGCATCCGAGCCACGGAAGACGATCAGCGTCAGGCCCAGGATGATGGCGAAGAGCAGCCAGGCCATGGCTGCGGCTAGCCCCATCTGTAGCCACTTGAACGCCTTTTCGTAGAGATTCAGATTGTAGACGTAGGTGGTGAAGAGCGGGCCGCCTTTGGTCAAAATGTACGGCGGCAAGAAGTACTGGAACGTGAGGATGAGGCCAACCACGAAATTGAAGAAGATCGTCGGTGACAACAGCGGCAATGTGATGCCCCAGAATTCGCGCCACGGATTGGCCCCATCGATCTTGGCGGCATCGTACAACTCCTGAGAGACACCTTGCAGCCCGGCCAGAAAAATGATCATGGCGGGACCAATCGACCAGAGATTGAGCATCGCCAACGACATCAATGCCGTCTCCGGCTCTGCAAGCCAGCGTACGGTTGGCAACCCGAGCGATTCCAGCGTGGCGTTGACCAGTCGAATTCGGGATTCAGCAACCAACCCCACACAAAGACCATCGCGATCGACGGCACGATGGTGGGCAGATAGAAGGCCGTGCGAAAGAAGTTCATGCCGCGCAGCCGTTGATTGAGCAGCACGGCCGCGGCCAGACTGGCGATCAGCGTGATCGGCAGCGAGATCGCAGCGTATTTCAGCGTCACCCAAAGCGAGTCTAGCACGCGTAGATACGCGGCGCTGAAGATGTCCACATAGTTGCGAAGCCCGATAAATTCGGGCGCCTTGAGCAATGGGTAATCGGTCAGGCTGAGATAAAAAGAGGCCAACATGGGGCCAAAGGTCCAGATCATCAGACCGAGGATGACCGGCGAAATGAATAGGTAGCCTTCAATCGTATCCCGCCAAAAGATGCGGCTGTGGCGGCGCTTATGGCTACCTGCTTGGCCGCCCACTGTGTGCATTTCCTTGATCTCGGTGCTCATCATCCTTACCTGTTCTGGAGTAACGAACCATCGTCTGGCAGCGGCAATCGCCTGCAATGGATGGTGCGGAGAACGGTGTACGTCATCTGATAGAGAACTCCCCAGGTTTTTGGTTATCGCCAAGACCTGGGGAGTTTTTCCGAATTATCCGAACGAGATCACACCATCTGCCGGCTATGTTGCGAGAGCGACTGAACTTGCCGGAGGTCGAATGGTGTGGTGGATTGGCCTGATGTTGGCCTCTACCACGTGGCGACCTTAGTTTGCCAATGCCCGATCCAGGCAGGCCTGGATCTCTTCGTCCACTGCGGGGAAGACCTCTTCAGCGGTTGCTTCGCCGCGGATGATGGTTTCCAATGCGCCCATGAAGGTCGTCATCACCTGGCCGGTGTACAGGCTACCGCACTCCACGGGATAGGTGCGGGGCAAGATGCCAAACTCTTGGCCATCGACGAAGACGCGGAAGTTGGCGGGTGGTGGCTCCAACTCGTCGAAGATGGGCGAGTCTGCCAAAGACTTGAGCAACGGGGCCGCATTCTGGCCACGCAGGAACTCTTCCTGGCCTTCTTGGCTTAGCAGTACTTTCACAAAGTCCCAAGCTGCTTCGGGATCCTTGGCATTCGCACTGACTGCGT